>CAIVOW010000001.1 GCA_903907665.1 uncultured Actinomycetes bacterium
AGCTGGGATCACGACGAGCAGCAACGCTGCGAGAATCTTCTTCACGTAATTAGTTTTCGCGGTGAAGTGAGATAGCCAATTCCCCATGAGATATGCATAGTTGCCAGAACTGCTGATAGTGCAATTTTCTCAAAAAGAGTTTTACCGATGACAAGTGACCCAATGAGTACTGCTGATGCATAAGTAAGTGCCGGAATAAAAAGTAATGGGTGAAGAAAAACGCCACCAACGATTGAGAGTGCAATAAGTGTGGTTGCTACTGGTGGTGCTAAGTAACGGTAATTCGCAGTTCCCTTATGCGTTCTCACCAAAGCATGGCGCCAACGCCCATATTCAAAGTATTGCTTGGCAAGAGCCTTAAGAGTCGGTCGTGGTCGGTATGTAACGACTAAACGTGGATCAAACCAAATCGTTCCACCGCTTTGTCGTAGCCGATAGTTAAGTTCCCAATCTTGGGCGCGGATAAATCGTTCATCATAAAGTCCAACTTCAAGAAGCGCTGATTTCTTAAAAAGACCTAGATAGACCGTATCTGCGGGTCCAGCTTTTCCACCAACGTGGAACCTGGCCCCACCAACACCAAGTGGCGAGCGCATGGCGGTTGCGACAGCACCTTCAAAAGGAGTCTTTCCCATTGCGGCCATGATTCCGCCTACATTAACCGCTCCTGTTTCATTCATGATTTCTACCGCATCACGAATGTAGGTTTTAGAAATTTCTGCATGACCATCTATTCGGCAGATGATCTCAAAACTTGCGCGCTTTATTGCCAAATTAAGGCCAGCAGCAGTCCTGCCAGAAGGACTTTCTACAAGGAGAACGCGAGAATCTTTATTATGCATTTCCTGCGCTATTTGGTGAGTGCGATCTGTCGATGGGCCAAGTGCCAAAATGACTTCTAGCTCTCCGGGATACTCCTGTTGCAATATTGCTTCGATAGCGTGCTTGAGAAAGCGCTCTTCATTCAAAATTGGGAGCACGACACTCACGCCAGGAAATTTCACGCTCCCAAGGTACCCGTTTGGGGCACTACTATTCTTGCAATGGCACTGAAAATTTCTGTAATTGGCACCGGTTACCTTGGTGCAACTCATGCTGCCTGCATGTCGAGCCTGGGCTTTGAAGTAATTGGTATCGATATTGACCCTGCGAAAGTTGCCACGTTGGCCAAGGGATTAATACCATTTTACGAACCTGGCTTAGACACACTTCTTCAAGAACAAGTTGCATCTGGTCGCTTGACCTTCTCATCTGATTTCAACGATGCAGCAGATTGTGACGTACATTTTATTTGTGTTGGAACTCCTCAAGTTAAAGATGGTCTTGCTGCTGATTTAACTTTTGTTGATGCGTCACTAGAAGCGGTTGCTCAGATTACTAAGGCTGGGGCACTGGTCGTAGGTAAATCCACTGTTCCGGTCGGAACTGCTGCCCGCTTACGCGCTCGGCTTTTAGAAATTAATCCAGAAGCTGATCTTGCCTGGAATCCTGAATTTCTTCGCGAAGGTTTCGCTGTTGAAGATACCTTGCGCCCTAACCGGTTGGTCGTTGGTGTCACAAATGATCGAGCAGAGATGATTCTTAAAGAAGTCTATGCAAGTAACCTGGAAGCCAATACCCCATGGGTTCGCGCTGATCTTCCTACTTCCGAACTAGTTAAAGTTGCAGCTAATTCATTCTTGGCAACAAAGATTTCATTCATTAATGCGATGGCAGAAATCTGTGAAGCAGCTGGCGGAGATGTAACCGTCCTTGCAAAAGCAATTGGATACGACCCTCGAATTGGCAGCCGTTTCTTGCAAGCTGGCATAGGTTTTGGTGGTGGATGCCTGCCCAAGGATATTCGTGCGTTCATGGCTAGGGCTCAAGAGCTTGGAGCTGAACAAGCTTTGGAATTTCTCCGTGAAATTGACTCGATTAATCTTCGTGCCCGTCAGCGCGTAATTGAATTAGTTCGTCGCGATCTTTCAGAAGATTTACGCGGTAAGAAAGTTGCAGTACTTGGCGCAGCATTTAAGCCAGATAGTGATGATGTACGCGATTCACCTGCGTTAGATATTGCCGTACAGGTTCAAGCAGCAGGCGCCATTGTTACAGTGCACGATCCAAAGGCAATCCCCAATGCTCAAAAACGTTTCCCAGTATTGAATTTTTCTGACAATATCGATGATTGTGTAGTCGGGGCAGACATTGTGTTGCACTTGACCGAGTGGAAAATTTATCGAGAAATTGATCCAATACAACTGAAGGCGCTAGTTTCGCAACCAATAATTATTGATGGTAGAAATGCCTTGGATCGCGAGAAGTGGCTTGCTGCAGGTTGGAAATTTAGGGCTTTGGGACGATCTTAGAGAGGGATTCATCTCTCGCCGTTTCCATTAACTCAGCTACTTTCGCAGAAACTGCAGGATCTGTACTTCCAATTATTCGAGCAGCCAGTAAGCCAGCATTCTTAGCGTTTCCGATTCCGACAGTTGCCACAGGGATGCCAGCCGGCATTTGAACAATTGAAAGAAGTGAATCCATTCCTTCAAGATATTTAAGGGGGACAGGCACGCCAATAACGGGCAAGGTAGTAGTTGCTGCGACCATTCCAGGAAGATGAGCTGCGCCACCAGCGCCGGCGATAATAACTTTAAATCCCATTGCTGCAGCACCTTTAGCAAAGTCCATCATTTCTTCAGGCGTTCGATGGGCGCTTAAGACTTTTGATTCATAAGAAATTGCACACTCATCGAGAACTTTTGCTGCTGCCTCCATTACTGGCCAATCAGAATCTGAGCCCATGATGATTGCTACTTGTTTACTCATCGACTGCTCCACTCAGATAGTCCAGTGCATGCTGCACTTCATGTTGTAATTCTACGAGGTTCTCGCCAAGAAGCGTGACGTGTCCAATCTTGCGCCCAGGGCGCACTTCTTTTCGATAATGATGAAACTTGAGTGCTGGGGTACGGGCCATCAGATGCAGATATGGGCGATACATATCATTCTTCTCTCCCCCCAAGATATTTCCCATAACTGCCCAAGGGGCCGTCATAGATGTGTCTCCCAAAGGTAAATCCAAAACTGCTCGGATGTGTTGCTCAAATTGCGAAGTCGTAGCGCCTTCAATTGTCCAATGACCAGAATTATGTGGTCTCATTGCTAATTCATTAATAATTAAATGATCGCCAACCTTAAAAAGTTCTACCGCCATTACTCCGACTAGCGAAACTCCTTGAGCAATCTTTAGGGCAATTGAGGTTGCCGACGTAGCTAGTTCATCGGAAATATTTGGGATCGGAGTTACTGTCGTCGAGCAGATTCCATTTTCTTGAACTGTCCACGTCGCTGCCCACGTCGCAGCCTGACCATGCGGGGATCGTGCCACCATGATTGCAATTTCAGAATCAAAAACTAACTTCTCTTCAAGTAACAGATTCTGCCCAATAGATTGATGAAGGGTTTCAAGCTCGCTTTGGCTGTTAACTACAAAGACACCTCGGCCGTCATAACCACCAGTAATAGTCTTTGCAATGAGTGGAAAGGAAATTTCAGAAGGGCCACCTGAATACTCTTGCCAGTGCGGATTAGGAAGGTCTAATGAATCCATCTTCTTGCGCATCTCAACTTTATTTTGTGAAAAAATAAAGGAGTCCGAGCGTGGATAAACTTTAATTCCATTTCGTTCTAAATTCTTGATGACAGATTGGGGTACTTGTTCATGCTCGAAAGTCACAACATCACACGTGCGAGCAAAAGCCAGGACCGCATCGATATCAGATGGATCACCCACGACATGATCGCAAATTTGTGCTGCGCTATCCGTAGAATCTTGCGCCAAGAGCCGTAGATCGATTCCCAATTCCGTTGCCGGTGAAACCATCATGCGAGCGAGCTGGCCTGCGCCAATAACTCCTAAACGTCTCATCACCAAGAAAGTTTACTAACCCTTTTCTCTGTCAGTATCCTGATTTGGGTCAGCTACGTCTAAAGCAGCCAGAGAGGCTAGCCTGCGGTTGTACTCTGCAAGTTCATCATTTTCACCCATCGCATCAGCCCGGTCAGCCGCGCGATCAATCCTGTTTGCCTCGCGAGAGTCATCTCTGACCCATTGAATGAATGTTGCTGCCAAGGCAATCAATATTGGAATTTCGCCCATAGCCCAACCGACCGAGCCGCCCAGATGTTGGTCTGCCAATAAATTGGTACTCCATGTGCGGTGTAGAGATGCGAAATATCCGCCGTCCAAAAGTGAAGAAGTGGAGAGCAGGGCGATGGAGAAAAATGCGTGAATACTCATTGCAGCAAAGAGAATGATGATTCGCACAATGTGTGGCAC
>CAIVOW010000002.1 GCA_903907665.1 uncultured Actinomycetes bacterium
AGGCAGGTTTCACGGTTACTGAAGGTGAAATTTTTGATACTTTCGTAGTTGATACAAAGCCACTGGCTACTCCGGGCTTTAACTTTCGCGTGATCAGTGGTGAGCAGATTGCAATTTCCATTGATGAAACTGTTACGCAAGAAGAACTTGAAACTATAGCTGGTTTCTTTGGAGCAACGCTTGGTAGTGGGGAAGTGGCAATCCCTACGACCCTCTCTAGAACAAGCACATTCCTCAGTCATCCTCTTTTTAATGATCATCATTCAGAGACAGCAATGTTGAGATATATACGTTCACTTTCAGATAGAGATTTGGCACTCGATCGCTCGATGATCCCACTTGGTTCTTGTACGATGAAGTTGAACGCTACATCGGAAATGATTCCAGTCACCTGGCCAGAATTTTCCACTCTGCATCCATTTGCACCAGCTGATCAAACTTCAGGAATTCGAGAAGTTATCGCCCAACTTAGCCAATGGCTAATAGATATAACCGGGTACGACGCTGTTTCCCTTCAACCAAATGCGGGCTCGCAGGGAGAATTTGCAGGTCTGCTTGCAATCCGTAATTACCTAGATGGGCGAGGCGAGAGCAATCGGGATATCTGTTTGATTCCTTCAAGTGCGCATGGGACGAATGCGGCCTCAGCAGTTATGGCTGGAATGAAAGTTGTTGTGATTGCGTGTGATGAAGCGGGTAACGTTTCCGTCGCCGACTTGAAAGAAAAGATTGCACAACACGCTGGCGCACTCGCGTGCTTAATGGTTACTTATCCTTCAACACATGGTGTTTTTGAAACTGCGATAACTGAGATTTGTGCACTTGTGCATGATGCGGGTGGGCAAGTTTATGTTGATGGTGCAAATTTGAATGCACTTGTTGGTCTTGCACAACCTGGAAAATTTGGAGCAGATGTTTCACACCTTAATCTGCACAAAACTTTCTGCATTCCTCACGGTGGTGGGGGACCCGGCGTTGGCCCCGTCATCGCTCGCGCTCACCTAGCTCCGTATCTTCCAAATCATCCACTTGATGTATTGGCTGGGCCAGCGAGTGGTCCTGGACCCGTAAGTTCTGCGCCATTTGGTTCAGCAAGTATTTTGCCAATTTCGTGGATGTATATCCGCATGATGGGCGGTAGTGGTTTAACTAAAGCTACTCAAATTGCTATTTTGTCCGCTAATTACATCGCTGCAAAATTAGATGCCCACTATCCGGTTCTCTACAAAGGCGAGAACGGTTTCGTCGCTCATGAATGTATTTTGGATATGCGAGAAATCACCAAGCGCTCCGGTGTGACTGTCGATGATGTTGCTAAACGACTGATGGATCATGGTTTCCACGCCCCTACGATGAGTTTTCCAGTGGCTGGAACTTTCATGGTCGAACCCACCGAATCAGAAGACATTGCTGAGCTCGATCGCTTCATTTCAGCCATGATCTCGATTAGGGCCGAAATTATGGATATCGAAAAAGGGGAGTTAACTGTCGAGCAATCACCACTTCGATATGCCCCTCATACGGATGCCGATTTGCTGCGGGAGAATTGGGATCGAGAGTATTCCCGCCAAAGCGCTGCATACCCAAGTGGCATACCTACAGAGATTGGCCGAAGCGGTAAGTATTGGCCGACGGTAGGCCGCATCGATGGCGTATTTGGAGATAGGAACTTGGTGTGCGCCTGCCCACCGATAGAGGAGTTAGCTGCAGATTTTTCTTAGCCTGAGGCCAGTTTCCAACCACAGTTTTCTTACTTTACATAATGTAGATTATCGGGTCTTTACTACACGCTGCAGTGACCATTTCGTCGTTTGAATGAGCGCTTCTAAGACGATCTTTCGACTCATCTTTGAACGTCCCTTGGTCCGTTCGATGAAGGTAATTGGCGCCTGCGAGATGACTAAACCGGCATCATGGGCACGCATAGCAATTTCGATTTGAAATCCATATCCAATAGATTCAATCGTCTTGAAATTGATTTGTTCTAAGCAATTGCGCGTAAGTACTCGATATCCGCCAGTAAGGTCACGATAAGGCAACCGGAGCATGAGTTGGGCATATTTGGTGCCTGCTCGCGAAATCAATCTCCTGGTAAGTGGCCAGTTTTCAACTTTTCCACCAGCCATCCAACGAGTGCCAATAACCAGTTCACTGCCGGGTAACGCTCCTAAAAGGCGCGGTAGTTCCTCGGGTTGGTGGCTGGCATCTGCATCGCACTCTACAAAGATGCTGAAATCTTCTTTCAA
>CAIVOW010000003.1 GCA_903907665.1 uncultured Actinomycetes bacterium
AAAAACGACCACAGTCCGCGTTCTAGCAACACTTCTTACGCCAGATGAAGGTTCGGCAAGTGTTGGTGGTGTTGATGTTCTTAAACATCCAGATCAAGTTCGCAACATGATCGGCTTATCAGGTCAGTACGCGGCGCTTGATGAAACGCTAACTGGTTGGGATAACTTAACAATGTTCGGCCGGCTCTATCACTTAAGTGCACATGCAACAAAGGCCCGGGCTACAGAATTGCTGGAGAAATTTTCGCTTACTGAAGCCGCACGTCGGCCAATTAAAACTTATTCCGGTGGCATGCGCAGGCGTCTTGACTTGGCCGCATCACTAATTATCAAACCAAAAGTTCTTTTCTTAGATGAGCCAACAACTGGACTTGACCCTCGTGGTCGCCAGGAAATGTGGCAAGTAATCGATGAGTTGGTTAAAGGCGGTGTAACTCTTTTACTCACGACGCAATATTTAGAGGAGGCCGATCAGCTTGCAGATTCCATCGCAGTTATCGATGCCGGAAAAGTTATTGCACGTGGTACGTCTGATGAATTGAAGAATCAAGTTGGTGGCGAGCGGTTAGAAATTACAGTAGATGCTTCACACTTAACACGAGCGGTGGAATTAGTTAAACAAGTTGCTGGCGTGGAACCAATTGTTGATACCGGCCTTCGACGAATTTCAGCGCCAGTCAATAACGGTAGTAATTCCCTCGTCCAAGTACTGCGCCTATTGGATGAAGCAAAAATTCATCCACTTGATATCGGTTTGAAGAGACCATCGTTGGATGATGTATTTATCTCGCTGACCGGGCACGTTGCCGAAATTGAAGCCGAGGTACTTACTGGAAAGAAGAAACGCGAATGAAACAGGCCATCGGAGATTTCTTAGTAATTACCAAGCGGCAATTGCTTCAAATGATTCGTATTCCAGAAGTCCTTATCTTTGCGACTATCCAGCCCGCCATGTTTGTGCTCTTGTTCCGCTACGTATTCGGTGGCGCCATTAACTCTGGCGTATCTGGTGGTTACGTTCAATTATTGATGCCCGGCATCTTCGTGCAAACCGTTGCCTTTACGCTTGCAGCAACTGCAGTTGGCCTAACCGCAGATATGCAGAAGGGTTTGATCGATCGATTTAGATCTCTCCCAATTGCGCGCTCTGCTGTTGTCATAGGTCGCACGGTTGGCGACACACTTCAAAATATTGTGACTCTTGTTGTGATGGGCCTAGTTGGTTTCGCAGTTGGCTGGCGGCCAAGTAGTGGCCCGGTAAAGATTTTCTTAGCATTCTTATTTCTACTTGCCTTTGGTTACTCCATGTCTTGGATCGGAATCTTGATTGGGTTATCCGTTCGTGAAGAACGAGTAGCCCAGAGCTTGGTTTTCCTTACGGTCTTTCCGCTAACCTTCTTATCAAACGCTTTTGCTCCAACAACTGGTATGCCGAAAATTCTTCAATATTTTGCCGAGTGGAATCCAGTTTCAACAATGGTCGCAGCCTGCCGTGAATTATTTGGAACCAAGAACATCTTTGGCGCCACAGCTACTTCTTGGCCCAGCCAGCACCCAGTGGCAATGTCGCTGATTTATATGGTCCTTTTAGTTGTTGTGTTTGCACCGATTAGCGTGCGCAAGTATGTGAAGGTCAGCGCTAAATAAACTAAATAATCTAAAAGGTCTAGAAGAAGTTTTGGGCTTCTAGAATTGCAACGTTGATTGCCTTGCCATTAGGCGCTTGATAAGTCACAGTCTCGCCAACTTTGGCACCAAGTACTGCCGCACCAAGCGGGGATTTTTCACTATAGATATCGACATCGCCACTGTCGATTTCACGTGATCCAAGTAGGAATTTCATCTCATCGCCCGCGATATCTACGGTGATTAACATGCCAAGTCCGACAACACCTGACTCCCCAGCTGGTGGGTTTCCAATGTGTGCATGTTCCAAAATATGTTTAAGTTGACGGATACGACCCTCAATTTTTCCTTGTTCATCGCGAGCGGCGTGATAACCACCGTTCTCTTTTAGATCTCCTTCGGCGCGCGCTGCTTCAATTTTCTTGACAACATCGGCGCGAATTGGACCTTCTAATTCCTTTAATTCAGCGCTAAGCCGATCAGCCGCTTCTTGGGTTAACCAAGTTTGCGTCTCATCTGGTCTCGTATTGTTCTTGCGCTCCATAAGGGCAGGAGTTTACTTACAACGCCCCGCATCCATCAATTCCCGCATTAACTGCGAG
>CAIVOW010000004.1 GCA_903907665.1 uncultured Actinomycetes bacterium
CATATCCAACCTCAAGCACTTGCTCACGTCACCGAGGATGCAAACGGCGTTGCAAAGCCAAAGGTTCTGCGCGACAAGTTACGTGCTCGGATGAGTAGCGCTAATGCTGAGCAAATGCCTGCCGCGTCAGTCACTGAAGCCAAAGAACTCGAAGGCGGACATCACTAATTAAGACTAATTAAGACTAATTAAGACTAATTAAGACTAATTAAGACATTTTGATTAGGGCAGTTACTATTTGTTTATGATTCGTTCTGCCCAGTTAGAAGATTTGCCCGAAATTCAATCTCTCATCAAAGAATTGGCTGAGTATGAGCGCGCGCCCAAGGAGGCCGTTGCAACTTTGAATGACCTTCAGGCATCTTTCTTCGGAGAATCTCCAAAGGTTTTTTGCGAAATTGTAGAAGTAGAGGGCCACATTGCGGGCTTCGCAATTTGGTTTCTCAATTACTCAACTTGGCAAGGTAAGCACGGGATTTATCTTGAAGACCTTTACATCAGGCCTAAATTTCGTGGCCAAGGGTGGGGTAAGAAGTTATTGAAGGATTTGGCATCAAAGTGTGTAGAGAATGGATGGGGCCGATTCCAGTGGTGGGTTTTGGATTGGAATGAGCCAGCAATAGAGTTTTATCGATCTTTAGGCGCGGTAGCTATGGATGAATGGACTGTTTACAGAGTTGGTGATTCTGCGCTACTAAACTTGGCTAACAATTAGTCCAGTTCTTTATAATAAAAAGTGGTCGGGCGAAGTTCTCCGTTTGGCGATGCCGAATGACCCGGCATAGTGCCCAACATAACCCAGCCTAATTTTTGATAGAGATAGTCGGCCGGAGAATCTGTTTCAGTATCCAAAATCAGTAACGTGCGACTACTCATTCGCGCTTCCATCTCAAGGAGCTCGAGCAACTTTTTTGCAATTCCCTGCCCCTGCTTATCTTCGCGCACGATTAGTTTCTTTACTTCAGCCCGGTGCGCAGCATTGGGATTGCTCTCAAAGGCAAGCACCACAACACCGACAGGTTCGCGCTCCTCGATTGCGCAAACTATCTTAGAATTTCCGTGCTCCACATCCTTAAGAATCTTTGACCAAAATTGCCCTAATTGAGAGATTGGGGCTTCTAGTAGATATCCCATAGAGGCACCTGATTGAACTGCCCCATGGAGTAGCTTGGCGAATGGCAACGAAAAATCCTCAAGATCTTCGTGAGAAGAGTTGAGGACTTTAAACTCAATCATTTTTAGAGATCTCTTTAGCGATACGGTAAGTACGGTTAATACGGTTAGTGATGATCAGCTGTAACCGCTGATGGCTTTTCATATTCGAGCACAAAGCCAACCACGCTAATCATTAATCCACCGATGGCAATTAACGTTAACCACCAGCCTATAAGCAAGCCCATACCCGCTGCGCACGCTGAGAGAGCAAGTGGGAGTGGCCACCATGAATGCGGAGAATAGAACCCAAGTTCGCCAGCTGCATCAGCTATTTCGCCTTCTTCATTATCTTCTGGCAGTACACCGTTGGTGCGCTTTGAAATGAACCAGAGATAAAACCCAATGAGGCCGGCTAGACCACCGCTGAGCATGATTGCGGTAATACCAAGAGCTTCACCGCCGACTTGCCAGTAAATAATGGTCACCAAGAAGTAGAAAACAGAGAGCCCCGAAAATAAACGCCAACCAGCTTTCATATTTTCAACCTTATCCTCGTGTTATTCGGAATCCGCTAGTGAAGTTTCTCAGTGTGGACATTTGGATGGTGCAGATCAAATGCTGGGCGCTCGGAACGTATGCGTGGCATCGATAGGAAATTGTGACGTGGTGGCGGACATGATGTTGCCCATTCCAATGACGCACCATAACCCCATGGATCATCAACCGTAACTTTTGGACTATTGCGTGAAATCCAAACGTTGATGAAGAAAGGAAGCATTGAAAGTGCTAGTAGCACAGAACCCACTGTAGAAACCTGA
>CAIVOW010000005.1 GCA_903907665.1 uncultured Actinomycetes bacterium
CATCTCGCGGCGAAGTGGATCTAGTCCCATAGGTCCAATTGCAAGTGCGTAATTATGGAATTTTTTAATATCGAAGTTTGAACCTAAGCGCTGCTTAGCATCTTCGCGAATTTCCATCCAAACCCGCTCTCCCACTTTGTATGAGATTGCTTGGCCAGGCCATCCTAGGTAGCGCTCGATTTCACTCTTGGCAAAATCGGGAGCCATCAGCGCACGTTCCACGAGCAAGTTATATGCCGAATCTGCATTCCAAACATTTCCATCAAAATCTTTATATCCAAGATGCATTCCAATATCGACAACTACACGAGCTGCACGAAGTGCTTGTCCTGCCAAATAACCAAGTTCTAGTGATGGCTCATTAAATGCGCCGAGTTCATCCATAAAGCGTTCGGCATAGAGCGCCCAACCTTCACCATATCCACTAATCCATGCATCGGTCCGTTGGAAACGACTGAGGCGATCCCTCTCTAAGTTAGCGGTTGCAAACTGTAAGTGATGCCCAGGTACTGCTTCGTGATACCAGGTCGATGCAATATGCCAGAAATTAAAAGTGGTGTGGCCAAGTGTTGGATACCAGGTCGTACCGGGCCGGGATAAATCCTCACTTGGTGGCATGTAATAAGGCGCCGCAGCCGAACCTTCTGGAGCTATTCGCGCATCACAAAATGCAATCGAAGGATCGATATCAAAGTACTTTCCGTTTAGCGCTTCAACGGCCTCCTCTGTGAAATCTTTCAATTTCTTAAGAAGCGCATCTGTTCCTTCGATCCGGTGTAGCTCTGCGTTCTCGCAATAATCAGCGACTTCGGCGAGAGTCTTACCTTTCAAGCCTAATTTTTCTGCTGCTGTAAACATGCGATCGTTGATTCGTTGAAGGTCCTCAACGCCCCATTCGTAGGTGGCTCGTAGATCCAATTTTGCTCCAGTGAAGTATCTAGCCCATGGCGCATAACGGGCCTCACCAACTGCATCAACTTCCGTGGAACGCGGGGCATGCACATCAGACATCCACTTCGACATTTTTATGCATGCCGCTTCAGCACTCTTGGCTGCTTCATGAAGTGGCGGATACTTACCTTCTGGATCAATTTCTTTAGCGAAGCCTTGATAGTTTCCAGTTCCGTGAGTTTCAAGCTGTTCTGCAATAACAGATACTTGGCGACGAGCTGTACCTAATCCTTTTGTATGCATCTCTTCAATGGTGGATTGCCACGAATCAAGTGCAGCGCCAACTGCGTTTAACCTAGAAGTTATGTTGGCAATTGCTGCTTCACCCTCGGTTGGCATAATCGTGAAAATTGAACGAATATTTGAAGCTGGATTAACTATCGGGCTGTAAGCGATGAATCTTTCATTAGAGTCATAAACAATCAATCCTGACTCAAGGCGCTCAATTAAAACTTCCTTAGCAATGCGATCAATATCATCAATCGGTTTTAGCGCTTTTGCTCTCTCCAAGACTTGACGTGCATAAGCAGCTTCTTTGGCTCCTTGTGAAGTGGAAAAGTCATCTAGAAGATGGTCATATCCTGAGATACCAAGACTGGTGGCAGCCATGGGGCTCATTCGCGCTGCGGTATCGATGTATTCATCTGAGAGCGCGAAAATCTCTGAGCGGTGATTATTTACAGGCTTGTTTTCAGAAGAATTTGTCATGGGAGTTGTATAACAGGATTTCTAAAAAAAATGGAGCCCCCCGTCAGGATTGAACTGACGACCTTCCGCTTACAAGGCGGGCGCTCTACCACTGAGCTAGGGAGGCTTGCTTCGATTCATACAACGCAACCAGCGGCTTATTATGCCACGAGAAACCAGATGGTTCTAACGCGCAAGATTTGGCCTGCTACTAGTAGGTTCGCCTCGTGCGATTGGGAGTACTTGATGTCGGTTCAAATACCGTCCACCTACAGGTGGTCGATACCCATGTCGGCGCCCGCCCCAATCCGACCTTCAATTACAAAGAAGAGCTTCGATTAACTGAGTTTCTTCAATCAGATAACACAATATCCAAAGAAGGAATAGGTGCGCTGGAGGCAACTCTTCGCAGAGCTATCGCAGAAGCACAATCTGTACAAGTAGAGGAATTGCTCCCCTTCGCAACTTCAGCACTTCGTGAAGCAGCAAACGGTGAGCTCATTATTAATAAGCTCAACAAAGATCTTGAGATTGACCTACAAGTACTTACCGGCGAAGAAGAGGCGAAGCTAACTTTTCTCGCTGCGCGTCGATGGTTTGGTTGGTCTAGCGGACGCTTGCTCGTTATTGATATCGGTGGAGGTTCACTTGAAATTGCTGCGGGAAATGATGAAGCACCAGAAGTAGCTGTATCACTTCCACTAGGAGCAGGGCGCTTAACGAAGAATTATTTACTAGGTGATCCATACTCTGAAAAAAGTGTTCGTAACCTTCGAGACCATATTGAAAACCAACTTGAATCTATTCTGCCCGCACTTGTCCATCATCAAGAGACTGATCGCGCAATTGCAACAAGTAAGACTCTTCGTACTTTGGCGAGACTGGGCGGTGACTGGTTTGACGGTAATGGAAAATCAATTCGAATTGATCACATTCGTAAAATGTGCACAAAGCTTGCTGAAATGACGCATCAAGAACGAACGAAGTTGCCTGGAGTATCTGGAAACCGAGCCGGACAAATTGTCGCTGGCGCCTTCGTTACCGAAAGCGTTATGCGAAATCTTGATCTACGCGAGCTTGAGATCTGTCCGTGGGCACTTCGTGAAGGAGTTGTGCTTAAGTGGATGGATTGGTCTGAAAAGTAAACTCAGGTAGTTGGCGCTTCAAGCCGATCAATTTGGAGTACTTCCTTCTTCTTGTGGTGAATAATCCATGCCTCACCTGGCTGTAATTTATTATCTGGATAGTCAAAATCAATCTTTTTTGTCAATTTCTCTAACATTCGAGGCACTACTGGATTATGACTACAAACTAAAATTGTTCGTTCATCCTTGATAATCTCTTTTGCAAATTCAATTGCTAATTCTTTATCCTTTTTCCAACTCTGTTCACTAATATCTTTTTCTACTTTTAGTTTTATATCCAGAGCTTTTGTTAACGGTTCAACAGTGTCATAACACCTAATCGCATCAGAAGTTA
>CAIVOW010000006.1 GCA_903907665.1 uncultured Actinomycetes bacterium
AGGTTTATCTGCGTCAATAGCGGGAAAAAGAATGTTTGGGCCGTATGGCATCAAGCATCTAGTAACAACAATTCGACTTCAGCAAAAGCGGGATTCAAACCAGTAATTCCAATAAAATTACCGGTAACTCAAGATCCCGCTTCAAATGCAATCACACTTGAAAATATAGTCAACAGAATTGCCGACATACCACAGGCAGCATTTAATAAGTCAGATGCCGTAACATCCAAGAATAAAATGCCAACAATTCCGCACGACGTATTCATTGCTCCTGGCCTTGAAGCGGTAGTTTCAAGTGCTCACATAAACGAAATCACAAACCGAGCCATGAAGTTCTTTGCTGGATTCCAGCAAACCAAATATTTTGCTGTTTATGTTTATGATTTTGCAAATATCGCTTGGGCCAAAAAACAAACTGATGTAGTTGCAAAGTCTAGAAATTACAAGAATGAAATCTATGGAGCGATACTTGCCCCTTGCTCCGCCACGGATTGCAACGGAGATGGTGCATCGATGTATCCGGTTGGTGATGGATATTCGATGGTATCGGTGAGTAATGGACAAACAGCCGCACAAGAGAATGATTGGGCGATTAGTGGGGGCATTGCCCACAATTATGCCCACACTGTTCAATTTGCACAGTACATGGGAACTGGTAACGAAGTTGCTGTTGGCCAGGTATCGAAGATGGTTCCTCCCTGTTGGATTTTTGAAGGAGTTGCAAGTGCCACTGCTTGGTACAACAACACAGGAAACCTTAGCGAGTACCTGAGAGCTAGAAAAAATACCGCATTCAACTTTCGTGGATCTGGACTGAAAAGTCTGACAGTTGAAAGTTTTACTAACTATTTACTTTATTCTTCTCATACAGAAACTATTGATGTGAACGGCAACAAAATTGAGGGTGATTCATTTACCACGTCTCCAGCGAGCCGTATGGGAAATCAAGTCGGTGGTCTAGCTACGGAAGCTCTCATTGCTATTTATGGTCCTCAGGCAGTTATTGCTCTAGATGCCTTTAATGCTGCTGGTGATAATTTTGAAATTGCTTTTCAAAAAGTCTATGGAGTCTCATGGAAAAAGGTTGCTCCAATACTGGGGCAAGTCCTTGCAGCAGAATATAAAGAAACCTCGCCAGCTCCCTAAGGAAAGGTAACTTTCTTTTTGTAAGTGTTTACAACTTTATATGGGAAATTTCATGGGATACGGGGCATATTAGGCCTGAAAAGAATTCTTCCGGCTTATAGGGCGACTCGTCTTTAGTTTTTTGTCTCCGAAATGAAACTCCACACATCGAGGGCATCTAAGTCAATGTGGCGCCCGTGTTGTTTCATGATTGCAGCAATCTGACCTTTATGTTCTGCTGAGTGCATAACTGCTTGAGAAAGTATGAGAGATCTAGTTGCGTGGATAATTCCATTTTCGCCTTCAATTTCTAGTTGGTCATCGGGCAGCGAGAGATTCTCAAGAAGAGTTGCATCTAGCGAGGCCATAATTGGTAGATACTCAAGGGCGATTTCCGCAGATTTGATTGGCTTCAGGTCAGTCCACATTCCGCCATTAAGGCAGTATCGATACCACTCACCACTCCCTGCAAAGTGCGTAAGAATTTGTCCAACAGGCCACTCACCTTCTGCGGCACGTAATTCAAAAACCTCGTCAGGCATTTCACCGAAATATGTGAAGAATTTCTGATTCGACCAAGTCAAGTGTCTGATAGAGAGTTCAAGTGAAATCATTCGCTAAGTTTAGCAGTCAGTAAAAAACCGACCTTTGTGGGCTCAAAGGTCGGTAATTGTAAGGTGGAACTTCGCGTACTTCTTTAAATTAATGCCGGGTAATCTGTGTAACCCGCTTCAGCTCCACCATAAAACTTAGAGCCATCAGCAACGTTGAATGGACCATCGGTTTTGAGTCTTTCAACTAAGTCTGGGTTTGAAATAAAGAGTTGCCCAAATGAAATTAAATCAGCAGCTCCAGTCTCTATGTATTCCAGATCTGCCTTACCCTTCATCTTTTGACCGACAAAAGTGTTGACGATCAAAGTATTTGGCCACCATGTGCGAGCCTTAGCAAGTAATCCATTTTGCATTGGGTTCTCCATGAAGTGCAGATAAGCCAAGTCAAGCTTTGCGAGTTCAAGAATCAGAGCTTCATATGTGGCTTCGAAGCCATCTTCGGATATTCCATTAAACGGATTGGCAGGGGATACGCGAATACCAACTTTCGACGCCCCAATCTTCCCTGCAACTGCTTTCGCAACCTCAACAGCGAACTTAATGCGCCCAGCTACTGATCCGCCCCATTGATCAGAGCGAAGATTGACGTTTGTGGAGAGGAATTGGTGAACTAAATATCCATTTGCGCCATGAATCTCTACGCCATCAAAACCTGCAGCAATTGCATTCTCGGCAGCACTTGCAAAGTCATCGATTGTCTGAAGAACCTCTGCATCAGTCATTTCCTTTGGAGTTTCAAATGCCTGAGGTCCGGTGGCTGTATAGACCTGACCTTCGGCGATCACTGCTGACGGAGCTACAGGGACCAAGCCTTCTGGCAATAAATCTTTATGGCCGATTCGACCTGTGTGCATCAATTGAGCGAAGATGGTTCCACCTTCTGCATGGACGGAGCTTGTAACTTTCTTCCATGATTCGACTTGTTCTGCAGAATGTAATCCTGGGGTATTTGGATATC
>CAIVOW010000007.1 GCA_903907665.1 uncultured Actinomycetes bacterium
CAACTTGCCGACCGCGTACGCCAGGGAAAGTTGGATTAGTTCCAATAGAAATTGCAGATGCCCAGCGATGTTCCCCAACCGTCAGCCAGCCAGCATAAATACCGTCTGCTGGAATCGTTGCATGCTCGTGTAGTCCAATATTTGCTGTTGGGTAACCAATTTCGCGACCACGTTTTTCGCCATGCACAACAGGACCAGCTAAGGAGTATGGGCGAGTAAGTAATTCATTGGCTCGTTCAATATCGCCGTCAACAATAAGATTTCTGATGCGAGTTGAAGAAATCGCTGAACCACGATCTTCCCGCAAGCTAACTGAGCTGACTTCAAATCCGTTCGCGTGTTCTTTAAGATACTCAACATTTCCAGCTGCTTTATGCCCGAAGGTAAAATTAGAACCAACGGTGACATGAGTAGCGTTGAGCTGATTAATAAGCACATCCTGAATAAATTCATCGGGAGATTTAGCTGCAAATTCTTTGGTAAATTCGATTACGACCACTTCAGCTGCGCCATTCTCCTCAAGAAGCGCAATTCGGTCATCAAGGCTGACCAGCGCCGTAGGAGTTCGCTCGGGCGCGAAGATTGATGTCGGATGTGGGTAAAAGGTTAAGGCGACTACTCTTCCATGACGGGCTGCCTCCGCAAGGATTTCTTGATGCCCTGCATGCACACCATCAAAGATTCCAATTGCTACTGAAGTCGTCTTCATCTGATTATTCTTGCACAGCAACGAGTTTCGGTGTTGCCGCTACCTTTCCGCCTAAGTCCTTATTCTCAAGAAGCGCTGCAAAGGTATTTGTAGGAGATAGAGCTGCGTAAATTCCATTAGCTGGATTCGCTGTAACACTCCTACCAAAAGAAATTTCTGTCATTTCTTCAAAATCTAAATCTCGAGTGGGTAGAACTCGAGCTATTCCAATGGCTGTATCAATCAATTCAGCACTTTCGATATCGCCAGATTCACTAAGAGCAAAAGGCGAGACAAGGGTTCGGCGAAGCGATGTGAGGTGGCCACCGACTTCAAGGAGGTCGCCAAGGTCTCTTGCGATAGAGCGAATATAAGTGCCGGCCGAACAATCTACTGTTACGGCTATCAAGATTGCTCCATCAGTATGTTCAATACTATGAACATCAATTTTTGAAATCGTAGTTTCGCGGGCAGGTAGATCGACAACTTCCCCATCTCGCACACGTTGATGTGCAGCTTTGCCATCAATTTTGATTGCCGATACTGCACTTGGCTTTTGCATGATTGTTCCAACAAAGCTATTAATTTTCTCTCGTATTTGGGCATCCGTTATGAGCGAAAGTTTTATGGGATCCGCTGTAAAAGTAAGGTCACCTTCTTTATCGTCAGTATGGGTAGATGCGCCTAGTGCAATTATTCCTTCATAGCTCTTTGTACCATCGACGATATATTGTAAAAGTTTAGTTGCATTGCCTACGCCAACAACTAAGACTCCAGTTGCCATTGGATCGAGAGTTCCGGCGTGCCCTACTCGTTTGGTACCAAGTCGCTTGCGCACTTTAGCCACTACATCGTGGCTAGTCATTCCACTTGGCTTATCAATAACCAAGAAGCCGTTCATGTCTTACTCGTGAACCTTATAAGGATCGGCCTCACCAATAGGCTTTGCATTTTCACGCAATTTCGCAAGCTCTTCATCTTTTCGACGAACTTCACTCATCAAGTCATTCATTGCTGAAGCGCTAGCCTGCAGGCCATCTGCAAAAAACTCGAGTGTTGGAACAATTCGCAAGTTAAGAGTTTGTCCAACTTCGGCGCGAAGCATGCCTTTTGCCGAAGCGAGAGCAGCGGCAGTTGAAGCACGCGCCTCATCATCACCCAGCACGGTATAGAAAATAGAGGCTTGCTGAAGGTCGCCGGTAACTCGCACATCTGTGATCGTAATGAAGCCCAGACGAGGGTCTTTAACCCGCGTCTCAAGCAACTGTGCGATTACTTCCTTAATGCGATCGGCGACTTTCAGAACGCGATTTGAAGCCATTAGTCACGCTTCTTTTCGCGAATTTCAAATACCTGAATCGTGTCTCCCTCTTGAATGTCGTTGAAGGAGCCAAGTCCAATACCGCACTCGTATCCATCGCGAACTTCAGTTGCATCATCCTTAAATCGACGAAGCGATTCGATAGCTAAATTATCTCCAACAACGGTTCCAGCTCGCATAACGCGTGCTTTTCCATTGCGCTTGATAATTCCGTCTTGAACCAAACAGCCGGCAATATTTCCAAACTTGCTTGAACGGAAGATCTCTCGAACTTCTGCATTTCCAAGAACAACCTCTTCAAATTCTGGCTTGAGGAGTCCCTTAAGCGAAGCTTCAATTTCTTCGATTGCCTTATAAATCACGGTGTAGAAGCGAACTTCAACGCCTTCTTGATCTGCAAAGACAGCAGTCTGTGGTTCAGGTTTTACGTTAAAGCCAATGATCACTGCAGTGGATGCCGAGGCTAGCGTGACGTCGTTCTTAGTAATCGCACCAACTCCACGGTGGATAACGCGAAGGTCAACTTCATCGCCGACATCTAGCAACATAAGAGCATCTTCAAGTGCTTCAACTGAGCCTGAAACGTCACCCTTAATAATGAGATTAAGTGTGCTGACCTTTGATTGCTCCATGAAGTCTTCGAGTGAAACCTTCTTGCGAGTTTTAGCAAGCATTGCATTTCGCATCGCGAGCTGACGTTTTTCAGCAATCTGGCGAGCGGTTCGATCATCTTCTGCAACGATAAATGAATCGCCTGCTCCTGGAACGCTAGTGAAACCAAGAACCTGAACCGGACGTGAAGGCCCTGCCTCAGTTACTGCATCGCCATTCTCGTCGAGCATTGCCCGAACACGTCCATAAGCTCCGCCAGCAACAATTGCATCACCGACGTGAAGAGTTCCGCGTTGGACCAGAACCGTTGCAACAGGACCGCGGCCCTTATCAAGATTTGCTTCGATGGCGACTCCGCGAGCAACATCGTTTGCAATAGCGCGCAAATCAAGTGCTGCGTCGGCAGTTAGCAGAATGGAATCAATAAGTGCATCGACTCCTTCTCCAGATTTAGCCGAGACGTTTACGAAGATTGTCGTTCCACCATATTCTTCGGCAATTAAGTTGTACTCAGTTAATTGCTGGCGGACCTTATCTGGATTCGCGCCCTCTTTATCAATCTTGTTAACTGCAACAACGATTGGTACATCTGCAGCCTGCGCATGGTTGAGCGCTTCAATTGTCTGTGGCATCACGCCATCGTCTGCAGCAACAACAAGTACTGCAATATCAGTGACTTTAGTTCCACGAGCACGCATAGCTGTAAAGGCTTCGTGACCTGGCGTATCAATAAAGGTAATCGCGCGCTCAAGACCATCATGCATGTGATGAATTTGGTAGGCACCAATATGCTGAGTAATTCCGCCAGCTTCTGACTTAATAACTTCAGTACTTCGGATGCTATCCAAAAGGCGGGTCTTACCATGATCAACATGGCCCATTACGGTGACGATTGGTGAGCGGACAACAAGGTCTGCATCATCAAGATTTTCGAGTTCAGCTGCGAGATTAATATCAAACTCTTCTAGGAGTTCGCGGTCTTCATCTTCAGGGCTAACGATCTCAATGACGTATCCCATCTCGCCACCAAGAATGGCAAATGTGTCTTCATCAACTGATTGGGTTGCTGTAACCATTTCACCTAAATGAAAGAGCGCTGATACGAGCGCTGATGCGTCTGCATTAATTTTCTCTGCAAGGTCCATCAACGATGCACCACGACGTAGGCGAACTACTGTCTTGCCATCGCCACGTGGAACAACTGCTCCGCCAAGACTTGGCGCTGCCATATTGTCGAATTCTTCGCGAAGAACTTTCTTGCTCTTGTGAGCTTTACGACTCTTACCAGTCTGCTTTCCAAAAGCACCGGCTGCGCCACCGCGTTGGTGACGTGCTGGACCTTTTCCAAAAGGTTGACCACCTGCAGGAGCACCTGTAGTACCTGGTGCACCAGTTGATCCGCCAGCACCTCCACCACCTGGAGCTCCAGTGCGATATGGAGATGATCCGCCTGGACCGCCTGGACGTTGCGCACTTCCCGCGCCTGCACCGCCTGGACGTTGCGCACTTCCCGCGCCCGGACCACCCGGACCACGCTGTGCAAAACCGGGACGACTTTGTCCTGGACGCGCGCCAGACATTGGTGGACGAGTTGCTGGAGGACGCTCACCTGGATGAAGTGGACGACGAGCCGGTGGACGTGGAAGTGCTCCACCAACTGTTGATGAAAATGGATTATTGCCTGCGCGCGGTGGTCGCGGCATTGCTGAGAATGGATTGGTTGCAGGAGCTGCTGGAGTTGCAGGAGCTGCTGGTGTTGCAGGAGCTGCTGGTGTTGCAGGAGGTGCTTCACTTGCGGGCGCAACTGATTCACGACTTATTTTTTCAATCTGGGATCGCGTACCTTCATCGAGAGAAGCAATAGCTGCTTCGATCTCTTCAGTAGTTGGGGCTGCTTTGGCTACGGCCTTCTTGGCCGCTGCTTTCTTAACAGGTTTTGGAGCAGCTTCTACCGGTTTCATGTCCGGGAACTTCTCCATCAACTTACGCACTACTGGTGCTTCAACAGTTGAGGATGCGGAGCGAACAAACTCGCCCACTTCTTGCAATTTAGCGAGCAACTCTTTGCTCTCTAAACCTAACTCTTTCGCTAATTCATAAACGCGAACTTTAGCCACGGTTGCCTTTCCTGCCTCTATTAGAAGGCCCCGTGTTTTTTCAGGAGCCTAAATTAATGCCTTACTCATGCGCGTGCGGCGCTCATGATTGTGTATGTGCCTTCTTGTTAAAGACAGAAGTCATTTACTGCTCCTTTAATAATTTGAGATAGTTCTCTAAAGCTTCGACTTTCACATCATCAGAACTTTTAAAAGCCCTGCCAAATGCTCTGCGTTGAACAGCTACATCGAAACATTTTCGATGCATCCATCCACCACGACCCGGTCTATTTTGATTGGGGTCCGGAATTACCTGACCATCTATCAAAACAAGCCGAAGCAAGTCGTTCCGGTTCTCTTTCTTGCGACAAGCGATACAACTCCGAATGGGAAATCTCAATCGGCGCCCTCTCCACATTACTGGCAGATTTTACTGGCAGATATCGCAAGTTTTCGAACTAGTAAAGGCAACCTTACCCGCAGTTAGCCTTCAGCTGGTAATTCGGTCGAGATTTGAGCCTGAATTGCCCCAACTTCGCCAGCAATTTCGCCAGCAATTTCGGTGAGTTCATCGATCTCAGCAGCAGGCTTCGGTTTCTCAATACGCTCAACA
>CAIVOW010000008.1 GCA_903907665.1 uncultured Actinomycetes bacterium
AAAGCGCATTCAGAAAAGTTTTAAGCTTGTTCTGTTGTTGCTTCTTCGGCCACTGCTTCGGCAGGAGCTTCAACTACCGGCGCTTCAACGACTGGAGCTTCAACGACTGGAGCTTCAACGACCGGCGCTGCCGCAGCCTTTACGATTGTTGGCTCGATGATGTTTGAACCATCCGCGTTACGACGTTCCTTGATCTTGGAAGCTTTGCCTCGAAGATCGCGAAGGTAGTAAAGCTTTGCGCGACGAACATCGCCACGACGAACAACTTCGTATTGTTCAATTACAGGTGTGTGCACTGGGAATGTACGTTCTACGCCAACTCCATATGCAATCTTGCGAATAGTGAAAGTCTCACGAGCGCCTGAACCCTGGCGGCGAATTACGACACCTTGGAAAATCTGGATACGGCTCTTGCTACCTTCGATAACACGAACGTGAATCTTTAGTTCATCTCCGGAACGGAAAGAGGGGACATCGGAGCGAAGTGAAGCAGCATCAACTGCGTCTAAGACGTTCATGGCTTTTCCTAACTTGAAACTATCTTCAAACTAATTTGCTAGTGAGGACCGATGGAAGTTCCCCGGCCAGAAAGGGTATTTTGCCACACGCGAGCGCCACTAGCCAATCCAGTGCGCGGCTAGCCAATTCGAGTAGAAAGGGCTGCATGCAGGCTTGGGCCCGCACAAATCGTCATCTCGCGCCCAGCGGGAGCTCCCAAGCGCCCCGTAACCAGTGCACCTGCTTCCTGAGCAATCAGCCCTCCGGCAGCCAAATCCCACTCATTTAAACTCGACTCAAAATACCCATCCACCCAGCCGGTTGCGACTGCGCAGAGATCGACAGCGGCAGCGCCAAATCGGCGAATATCACGGATATCTGGCATCAGATCAACTATGAATTGCGCCTGCGCCACACTCTCGTTTTCATCGTAGGAGAATCCAGTTGCTATAAGAGCTTCTTTCATTTCAACACCTGTGTTGCAATGAATCTGTTCACCATTGCGAAATGCACCTTCGCCTCTAGCTCCGTACCAGATTGAATTTAGCGTTGGGGCGTTCACAACACCAATGACTACGCCATCTGCATCTTTCGCAGCAATGCTCACATTCCAACCAGGAAGTCCGTAGAAATAATTGACCGTGCCATCAATCGGATCAATGACCCAGGTGATGCCGCTCTTTGATGGGCGTGAGCTTCCCTCTTCGCCAATGATTCCATCATCTGGCCTGGCCATAAGTATCGAATCCACAATCAACTTCTCGCTGGCATGATCCATCTGCGTTGCAAAATCCCTGGCGCCAGTCTTTTGATTGAGATCAAAACTTTGGGGGCGCGTCATGAGCAGATCCCCCGCCGCTCTAGCCACGATGAGGGCCAGATTGAGCAGTTCAGCAATCAACTCTTTGCTGAAATGTCCCGTATCGCTCATGACATGAATCCTACCTCCCACGCTTGCTCCCACCCATGTGGCACTCTTTCCTCATGACTGACTCTTCATTTGGTATGCCTACCGACCTGAAAGTTGTCGGGCGCACTGAGGATGGAACTCATCTGGAACTTACCGACGGAACCGGAAAGACTTACCTAATCCGAATTAGCGACAACTTACGTGCCCTGGTAAATCAACCTCGCTTGGTATCTGTGACCGCAATGGATGAACAAACAAGTTTTTCAGTAAAAGAGATTCAAGCGCGCCTACGAGCAGGTGAAAGTTTTGCTTCAATCTCATCACTTACCGGCTGGTCTATCGACAAAATTGATCGCTTCTCAGGTCCCATTATGCAAGAGCGTGCATACGTCATCGGTTTAGCACTTGAGACACAATTGCGACGAGATAAATCTGCGTTAACACTTGCAACTGCAACCATTGCTCAACTGCAACCTCGTGGCGTTGATATGACAGAAATCGACTGGAACACTCACCGCAATGATGATTCAACGAGGAACATTATTCTGCAATATCCCAACCGAGATGGAATGGGTGAAGCAAACTGGACTTTCGATCTGGATAACCGCACGCTCTTGGCAGAAGATGATGGAGCTCGCTGGATTACAGGTGATGAGAAACCAACACGCCCAGCAACTCCAACACATGGAATGGTCTTTGGTGGCGAACAACCTCAAAATACTCCAGCACCCAGACTCACAGCCTTCTCCGAGTCGGTCACAATTATCGAAAATGTTTCACTTTCCGTTGTTCCAGATGCAGTTGACACTGAACTTGATCTAGTTGATGAAGTTGAAATGGAAGATCACGATCCAGAAACTTTGCCCATTGATATTCCATCAGATGCCAAGAAAGATGGCGTTACCAAGCGAATTCGAATCCCGTCATGGGATGACATCATGTTCGGTGGCAAGAAAGATGAACCGACCGATAACGAGTAGTTAAATGAAAAGAATTCCGCTCATTCGCATAGGGCTAGTAATCGCTATATTTCCCATCCTGATCGCGTTTATTGCTTCAATTTTCCAAGGCGGCTCAATGTTTGATGAGGGCTCAGGTACTGGTGCTTACCTATGGCTGCTCATTGTCACAATTCCATTTGGGCTATTTCTAGCCATTGTTGGCTTGCTCATTAAAATATTTCGAAGATAGGGACTTCCGCTTTCAATGATTATGAGATGCAGACCGGAAGTGGTCTTTGGACTAAATCTCAGCCGTTAGCAATGGAATCTCAACCTCAATCGCGCTCGTTCCACCATGGTGCCCAACCATCTTTCCTTCTTGGACTTCACGTGTTGGGTCGATCAGGATGAGTCCGCCTTTGGGAACAACAATCAAATCGCCAAGCCGCTCGTTTGCATCAATAGTGACTTCTCCACCGATGAGTTGGGCGATGCTCTGCTTCGTGTAGATGTCAGCCTTACCAGCCTGGCCAGCCAGAGTTTCACTCCAGCGATTGTGCACATCAGCTAGCGCACCTTCTCGAACATAGATATGTCGTGCTCGGGGTTCACCGCCAAGTAAGGTCACATCTTGCATCAAGTCATTTTCTTTTCCAAGGACTAGCTTCTCCTCGACATTCACCATGCCGTGATCGGCAGTGACAATGAGCTGCGTGCCAGTCGGTAGGGCCAGGGTTAATTTCTCAACAATGTCATTTGTGTAAGCGAGCGCATCAAGCCATTTATCTGAGCCGACGCCATCATTATGGCCAGCATGGTCAAGGTTGTTGATATAAACATAAGCAAATGAACGAGGCTTGGCTAATGCACTTTTTGCGAATCCGATCATCTCGGATGTGTGATTGGCGCCGAGGTAGTTGCTACCGCGCAAAGTGGCTCTACTAAAACCTGTGCCTTCATATCGCTTTGCTGCGATATATGAACTTGTGATGCCATCTGTAATTGCGCGTTCATACATCGTGGGTTGTGACTGCCAGACAGCAGGGTCTACTCGTTCATCCCATTTGAGTGCATTCAGTAATCGGCCCGGCTCGCCACTGCGAGGTACGCGAATGGTGTAGCCAAGCATTCCGTGTATTCCAGGAAGTACACCGGTACCAAGGGTTGCTAGCGCTGTTGCAGTTGTTGACGGGAAAGTTGAATTCAGTGTTGCGCTCTTCGTCAGTGCTGCTAGTGCTGGAAATTCTTTACCGTACTTCTCAATCGTGTCATTTCCCATGCCATCTATCAAAAGTAGGCACGTTCTATCCGAGTCAGGCAGAGCCAAAGAATTGGTGAGACCAGCGCCACCTAGTGAGGCAAATATCGATTGGGAGAGATCATCTAATCCGGCTGGCACGACGTAACTTTAGGCTAACTACCTCTAACTCATGCAATGTGGGCGTGAGAAGGTGTCGGTCACCTATTTAAGGCCGATGTGTTGGCAAGATACGC
>CAIVOW010000009.1 GCA_903907665.1 uncultured Actinomycetes bacterium
CAGTAGATTCAACGGCCATGGATTTCTCTCTTCCCTTATTGTGTGGAGAAACCTAACACCCGGGACTAGCACTCGCAAGAAGTTCGCACTTAAAAATGAGCCAATTTGAACCGTTATCTCATTGTTATAGGTTCACAATTCTAACTACAGGGCGAACTACAAGCCGTCTGTCACCCCAGCTAGATCTTCGGGGGTATCTACATCTCTCCCATCTGCCAGGTGGTCAAGGGCGATAAAGAAGACATCGTCTCGCCCTTTGAGAAAATTACGGGCTCCAAAATCTCCAGTAGCGCTCTCCATAATTTCTTTCCAATATTTACTTGCAAATTTGACTGGGTGGCCGGGCTTTCCTTCAAAGGTCCCCATCACTATCTCCCGAGATGAATCGGCAATTTCACGAATTGCTGCCGCGGTCATTCCAGGAAGGTCTACCAGCGAAATTATCGCCACAGAATATTCTGGATTTTTCAGTATCGCATCAATCCCGACGCGAAGTGAACTTCCCATTCCAGTCTGCCAATCTGGATTTATCAGAACTTGCGCACCGGGAACTTCACCCTGCCATGCTCCAAGAACAACGTATACATCTTTAATGCCGCCATCGTGAAATACGGTCACCGCTCGATCGACTAATCGTTGACCATCTATTTCTATGGTTGCTTTTGGCCCACCCATACGTGAGCCCGACCCAGCGGCCAAGATAATTCCAACTTGCATCGCTATACTTTACGTCATGCGCGAAATCATTCAAGAGGTTTTGCCATCTTTTAACTCCAATAAACCATTTGCTCTTGCAACCGTAACTCGCACTTGGAGCTCAGCTCCTCGACCAGTCGGAGCAGCAATGGCGGTACTAGATTCAGGCGAAGTTATTGGAAGTGTGTCTGGTGGTTGTGTTGAAGGCGCAATTCACGAGGCATCGCTTGAAGTCCTTAAGACAAAAATTTCTCAATCTGTAACTTATGGCGTTAGCGATGACAACGCCTTTGCCGTTGGATTAACTTGCGGCGGAACAATTGAGCTTTATATTCAATATGTAGATCAAGCCACATTCCCTGATTTTGCTGACGTGGCAAATAAAATTGAGGAAAAGCAGGCAGTTGCTGTAGCCACGCTCGTAAATGCCAAATCCGGCATTGGTGCGCGCATTGTTCTCACTAAAAATGAGGCAGTTGGGTCACTCGGAAATTCACAACTTGACCATGCAGCCGTAGAAGGCGCCCGCGCGCTCCTGATGCATGGAACAACCAAGACTCTAAAACTGGGCCCAAACGGTGAAAATCGTATGGATGATGTCTCGGTATTTGTTGAATCATTTGCACCAGCGCCACGCATGATTATCTTCGGCGCCATCGACTTTGCCGCAGCGGTTGCGCGCATCGGAAAATTTATGGGTTACTACGTGATCGTTTGTGATGCGCGCGAGCTCTTTGCAACCAAACGCCGTTTTCCTGATGCTGATGAGGTAATTATTGATTGGCCGCATCGCTATCTTCCAAAGGTTGAAGTCGATGAAAGTACCGTTATCTGTGTACTTACCCATGATCCAAAATTTGATGTACCAGTTCTTGAGATTGCACTCCGTACCAGCGCCGGTTATATCGGCGCAATGGGAAGTAGGCGCACCCACGAAGACCGACTCTTGAGACTTAAAGAAGTTGGAATGACCGATGCAGAACTTGCTAGACTCAAATCCCCGATTGGATTAGATCTTGGTGGAAGAACACCGGAAGAAACGGCAATTTCAATCGCCGCAGAAATTATTTCAAATCAAGTCGGTGGAACTAATCAACCGCTAACTAAAGGCTCTGATCCAATTCATAAGGCATCCCTTGCCAGCGAAGATGAACCAGCACCTGTCATTAGTTAATTAACTAGATAAACGGAATCCATCTCGCAGTTGTGCCAGCTGGATTTACTCCAGGGCTAATTAGCGCAAATCCTTGAGCATGAGCCACTCCACGTAACATCGCCGAACCTAGGTAAGCAGTTGGTGTAAATATCTTGCCATTAACCGTTCCTGGCACCAGTCGAGAAAATCCCTCGGGGGTCGTAAGTGAAGAAGATAGTTCAACTTCTGTTACTTCTTTTCTCGATCCACCGAGCAATGATGCAATCAATGGCTCGCCAAATGAATATAAGGCTGCCAGTGCCGATTGCGGATTTCCTGGAAGTGCGAGGAAGGCTATATCTCTGCCGCCTTTTGCAACACGGGCGAGCAGTACGTGATAACCAGGACGCACCTTTGCGCAATCAATGACCATCGTTGCGCTTAAATTATTTAGCGCCGGCTTTACATAATCCCGCGGGCCATCAGCTGTTCCGCCAGTTGTGATGATTAAATCAACAGAGTCGAGTACTTTTGCAATCTCAGCGTTGAGCACATCAAGGTCATCCTTGATAAATTCTGCAGAAAAAATCGTCACACCCATCTTGGTAAGCAAAGCTGGTAACTGCGGGCCGAGTGAATCTCGAATTGCACCATCTATTGGGACTCCCGAATGGATTAGTTCATCACCAAGAAAAAATATTGCTACCCGCGGTTGAACCGCGACTTTTATAACGTCATGTCCTGTGGCGGCAAATAAACCTGCCATCGGAGGAGTAATCCGCGTTCCTGCTTTTACAAGTACATCGCCGATCTTGCTCTCCATACCTGCTGGGCGAATATTTGCACCAACTTCTATTTCACCGAAGATTTGCCCATCTTTTTCCGACGCCTTCTCCCACGGGATAACCGAAGTTGTTCCTTGTGGGATTACGCCGCCCGTTGCGATTGCCAGACACTGCCCGTAATGAATTACCTGTGAGGACGTCTTTCCGGTCAGAACTTCGCCGATCAGATTCCACGGTCCATCGCCTGAGACTGCCCAACCATCCATTGAAGAAGTTTCAAATGCTGGCAAATCGCAAAGTGAGAGGACATCCGCTGCTGTATACCTATCTATTGCATCAGTCAGCGCTACTTCTTGGGCGGCAAGTTTTGTAAAGCTATGGGATGCAATGTCGAAGGCTTGCTCCCACGTACCTTCACGCATGAAATCTACTTCTTATCGTTCAGTTGCTTTTCGAGGGCGTTGATTCGCTTATGCAATTTTGAATGGTAAATAACCATCACGAAATCAACTACGACCATTGCGCCCATAAGGATCCACATAATATTCATTGCTAAATTATCTGAAGAACTGTGGTCCATATCCATGGAGGTATTAAACACCCTTCAAGACTGCGATCGCTTCAGCAAGGATCGAGATCGCTATCTCGTCAGGAGTTGTGGCTCCAATATCGAAACCGGCCGGTCCGTGTACGCGAGAAATATCAGTTATGTCGCGATAATTTAGCCAATCCTCTCGATTTTCTTGCATCTTTTTAGATCCAAGAGCACCGATATAACCTGCTTTGCTTTCGAGGGCGTATTTAAGGCAATTACTTGAACTTTCTACATCGTGTCCCATAATCACGGCACAGTCCATGGGCGAAAGCGTTGCTGTAAATCCCATAAATATTGAAGGCCGTGGATCTACAGAGACATTCCAACCAATGCCTTGGGCAGCCTTTGCGAGTGCATCTGCAATTGGTCCGGTTCCTGCAATAACAAACTTGGTGATTGGATGGTAGATCGTAACAATTCGATCACCAAGGTTTAAAACTGTTGATTTATTCTTGCTGAACTCTTCGGCAATTTGTGGGTCTGCGGCGATTATGGTTACTGAAGTGAAATATTCAGTCTTTACGATTTCATCTCCCGCAATATGGCACACGATTGCAATAGATTCGCGATCTAAGAAAGATTGCCAGATTCCAGCTTCAATTGCGCTAGATGGCATCACTGCAAATTGTAGAGTTGTGCCTGCCGGAACATTTGAGATTGTGGATTCGAAATCAGTAACAACTCTGGTGATAATTCGACCGGTAGTTAATTTACGAGTTGCAAGTTCAATAAGCGGGCCATCGAAGGCTGAACCGATAAGGCTTCCAATTTTTCCGCCTCCGGGCGTCATCGCAATTGCATCAAAGCTCATGGGCACGACAGAGTCTGTTGAAGAAACAAGCCAGGCAATATCGGCGCGAGTATTGCTGCTCACGCAAGCGTTAACGCTTAAGGCAATTTCATACATTCGGCGATTGTAGACGTAGATGAAGATTTATGGGAGTTGAGATTTTTCCCGTGGCCCACCGTTGCGCGTAGCGGAAAGACTTGCCACCGCTGTTATAACAAGGGTCAGAACTATGACGCCAAGGCAGCCACAATCACTATAGCTACAGAAAATTGGGAGTTAAATTTAGGGACCTGGATCGAAATTGGGTTTGATTTAAAATTCACGCCTCAATATGACAGTTGTTTCTGTCAAAGTTCTGTGAATTTGGGAAGAGTCTCATACTTATTTTTAGTGGCAGGAATGCCCATAGAACTGCCCATATTTGCCCATCGATTCCCCATAAAAACATTGAAATCTGCGACAGGTTATGTAACAACTTGTACAACCAAAATGCAGAAAGGTGAGCGCAGTTTTAACCTGC
>CAIVOW010000010.1 GCA_903907665.1 uncultured Actinomycetes bacterium
GCTTATCTTTTGCCCTTTTCATTTCTGTTTAAGCGAACGAATTTTTCAAGGGTAATTCTTCTCACCGCATCCTTTGGCGGAGTATTCTTACTTCAATATTTCTATGTGATTATGCAATCAAAGGTTCTGACTTCACTTGAGCACCCTTTTGAGCCGTGGTATGCAGGGCTAAAAACTATGTATGGGGTTTACCTTGCCTCTGTGATTGCATCCTTAATGATTCAGATTAATTATTCACACAAAGGCGTTGTTGAGGGAAGTTTAACTCTAGAAAAGGGTATTCAAACCCTGAGCAAAAGCAATTTAGGACTTGAGAGTTCTAAATTTGAGGCGCGCTACGGTGTGCTACAAGGTAAAATTACTGGAGTAACAATCGCACTTCATTTGCTCAACTCTAAGTCTTTGGGTGAGATTAGTGATTCACGAAAGCAGGAGTTGCTGTTTAATGCTAATTCGCTCTTGACACAAAGTATTGCCTCCATTAAAAACCTGGAGGCGCTGAGCTAATGCAAAAGCAAAACTTAAAAGCCCAAATAAATGAAATTGTTAAGCTTGTCCCCGCTCAATTGACCAGTTTCACAGTATTTAAATGGACATACCCCTTCTCATTGATACTTGCCGTGACCACTACCGCTACAAATATTCAAGGACCTGGCGAGTATCTGAAGTGGCTAACCATTGGCTTTCTGGCACACACGAGCATGATCCCCTTTGTGGTCTATGGGAAGCACCATAATTCACGTTTTGAGCAAATTTCCCTAGTAGTTTTAATGGGGGTAGCTCGAGGAACAACTATTGGATTGCTTGCGCCATTATTTAATCTCACTGATTCGATGTCTTTGATTGTTCGTATTGCAAACACTACTTTTGCAGTCGTCTATTGGTTTATTGCAGGATCAATACTGGTTGAGTATGGGGTGAGCTTTCAAAGAAAAGTGAAATTGCTTTTAACCGAAATTATTGAAAAGAACTTCAGCGGGATACCCGAAGCTGCTCAATCCTCAACCCATGAATTGACAAGAGTAATTGCGCACCTACAGGCAAGAATTCTCGATGTAATTGGTGGATCGCCGACGAAAACTGACCTGGAAAAGGCATCTGCTGAGATAGATTCACTTGTCCAATCACACTTACGTCCATTGGCGCAATCGCAGTGGCGAGATGGAAAACTAATTTGGATTCGGGCGGGAATTTTTTCAACCTTGCGACAAACTCTTTCAGCACAGAAGATTCCAGTTGTTGCTGTAATTTTACTAACATTTCCTTTTGCAACTGTCACTCAATCTAGTCGCATGGGGCTACTCTCAGCTGTACTGGTCCTGGGAATTTGGATAGCTCTTGTCCTAATTGGTGAGAAATTCATTTATCGCTCTCAATTTTCATCCACTAACGTATTTCAAAGCAATCTCTATTTTCTGGCAATTGTTATCTTTTTTGTTTATCCAACTGCATTTATAATTAATTATTCTTTGCCATTTCTAGATCATTCCCCAACTCTGACTATGGCTCAGGGATATGTTCTAAGTGCCATAACCCAATCTAGTCTTTTCATTATTGGGGCTCTGGTGGTTTCTCTCAATAACGATCAAGAGTTCGCATTTCGATTTCTCAGCGATGTAATAGCCAAGGGTGAATTAGATACCCTCATACAGCAAACTCGATCTGGCAATACAGATGCCCAATTTGCACAGTATGTGCATGCCGAGGTTCAAGCACAGCTTCTAGCCTGCAAGTTGCTACTACTCAAGGCGGCGCAATCAGAATTTGAACTCTTTCCTCCCGAAATTACCAGGCAAATTGCTGAGCGTATGGAAAAGATCAAGCAACCATACGTGCGTCCTGCCGCACAAATTACAGCTCAGCGTTTGCTAGAGATTTCTAAGGCTTGGTCAGGATTGGCTGAAATTTCCTATGATTTGCCATCTGAACTATCGCAACTGCAATCATATAGCGAAGTCACTTCGCAATTAATTGAAGA
>CAIVOW010000011.1 GCA_903907665.1 uncultured Actinomycetes bacterium
GTAAACGATTTGAAGATGAAGCCCGGGAAAGAGCTTTGGAGCTACTTAAACAAGTTGGCTTAACTTCTTTTGTAGATTCCTACGCCGGAATCCTCTCTGGTGGACAACGCAAGCTCTTGGATCTGGCGCGAGCAATGATGGCCCAACCAACGATGCTGCTGCTTGATGAGCCATTCGCTGGCGTGAATCCTGCGCTAGTTGAGAAGTTGGTGGAAGTCCTACAGTCTCTCAAAGCGAAGCACGATTTAACTTTTCTCCTGGTCGAGCATGATCTAGAAACAGTTATGAATATATCTGATGAGGTCTATGTGATGGCGCAAGGAACTGTTATTGCTTCCGGTTTACCGAATTCCATTTATGACAATGAAGTTGTTATTGATGCCTACCTTGGAACTCGCAGAAAGAGTAACTAATGACCACCCCAGTTTTTGAACTTAAGAGCGTCTCTGCGGGATATGGGGATGTGCAAATTCTGACAGATGTGTCGATTCAAGTACCTGCAAATTCAATCGTAACCATCGTCGGCCCAAACGGCGCGGGGAAATCTACTATTCTTAAATCAATCTATGGAATCGCAAAAGTTACATCAGGAGAGATTAATCTTCATAAACTTAGTGGTGAGTCGATTGATGTTCGCGCGACTAAGCCCCATCATTTGGCTGACATTGGTATCGCGTACGTGCCGCAAATTGATAATATTTTTCCAACGCTTACCGTTGATGAGAATCTCGATGTTGGCTATAAGCACAATGGTGGAACACCTTTGCAAGAGCGCAAAGAGAAGTTGTATAAGCAGTATCCCGATTTAGTGATTCGCAAAAAAGATAGAGCAGGGACGCTCTCCGGTGGTCAGCGACAAATGCTTGCACTTGCTAGAGCACTTATGTCTGGTCCAGATATTCTGCTTCTTGATGAACCTTCAGCGGGGTTGGCACCAGCTCTCGTCGATCAACTCTTTGATGAACTTGTGCGCATCAACGAAACTGGCGCCACCATCCTGATGGTTGAACAAAATGCTCGAAGAGCCCTTGAAATTTCCTCTTACGGATATGTGTTGGATATGGGCAAGAATCGCCATGAGGGGCCAGGCAAGGCGCTCGCCGTGGATCCAGAGATTGTGGGTATCTACTTCGGTAAGCGCTGACCCGCGGAAGTGAGCGTGTTTTCTTCTGCGTTCTTTGCGGTCGTAAAAAAGTGACCAGAATGTGATAAATAATTATGGACAGCGAGTGCCACCTCTCTACTACTCTAAGGCTCAACCCGCCCTCTTGGGGCGAATTACAGGCTTAAGAGAAATTAGGAGAAATATGAAGAAGCGTGGATTACTCGTTGCCATTACTTCGACCCTTGCGGCTGGAGCACTATTAGGCACTTCCGTTGGCGCATCTGCAGCTGGCGGCGTTGATATGAAAGTTGGAATTGTTCTTCCATTGACCGGCCAACTTGCAACATATGGCCCTCCAATGGCTAAGGCAGCTGCACTTGGTGTGCAGCAAGTCAATGATGCAATGCAAGCAGCTGGTGTTGCTGGTTCTTGCACAGTCGCTGGCACTGAAGATGATCAAGCAACTCCTGCAACATCTGTAGAAGCTGCAAAGAAGCTCGTTGATTCAAACGGTGCAAACGCACTTGTTGGTCCAATGACTTCTGGAACTACTCTTGCAGCAGCAGCTGCAGTTGGTATTCCTAACAGCATCATCATCATGAGTCCTGCTGCATCATCCCCAGCACTTTCAACACTTGGCGATGGAGATACACTTTTCCGTAACTATCCATCAGATGCACTACAAGCAAAAGCTGTTGTACTCGCAATGAGCAAGGCATTTGGAAAGAAAGCCCTTGTAAACGTTGGAGCACGTAACGACGCATTTGGTAGCGCGCTTTCTGGCGTATTCCAAACTGCTTGGAAGGCTAATGGCGGAAAGATCGGAACTTCAGTTCTTTACGATCCAAACTCTGCAACATTTGATTCAGATGCAGCGAAGATTGTTTCAGGAAAGCCAGCAGCTTGGTTCATCGTTGACTTCGAAGAAACCTTCGCAAAGGTTGCACCTGCTCTTGTTCGCACAAAGAAGTGGGATCAGAAGCGCACATTCATGACAGAGTCATTCAACAACGCTAACTCAATCAAGATTGTTGGAGCTAAGTACATGAACGGTATTCGTGGAACTGCAGCAGCAGCTTCAGGAACTGCAACAACTGCGTGGAAGGCTGCTTTTGAGGCAACCGTTCCATCAACTTCACAGACATTCGTAGATCCAGCAGCTTATGATGCTGCAGTTCTCGAGTGCTTGGCATCAATCTATGCAAAGAGCACTAAAGCAGCAGACCTTGCAAAGGGTCTACGTGCCGTCGGTGGTCCAGCTGGTGCCAAGATTTCATGGCAGCATCTTGATCAAGCTGTAAAGGCTGCAGCTGCAGGTACTAAGTTCTCTTACCGAGGCGCTTGGTCCGAGACTGATTTCGATGCTAACGGTGACGTTGGTTCAGGAACATTCGATGTCTACAAGGTCATCAATGGACAACCTGTATCAGATCCAAAGGCTCAAGTTCACTACAAGGGCTAATCCCTAACTAGTTAACTAGA
>CAIVOW010000012.1 GCA_903907665.1 uncultured Actinomycetes bacterium
AAACACGTGTACATACTCCGCGACGTTGTGGACTTCCCTTAAGACCAGGAGTCTTTGTCTTCGTCGTCTTATCGGAGCGACCCTTACGGACCAGCTGCGCAATTGTTGGCACTTCTTCTCCTCTGTTTTCATTCTTCGATACTGCGTTTCACAAACAATTCGTTTCTACATCTTCGTATTTCTACGTAACACGAGGTCGGGTGTGTTGCCACAACTTCGCATCTTTACGCACAAAAAATTGCGCGTGGATGTAGCTCGACTTGCACATGAGCAGAGGAGAAAGGTATCTGACCAATGGCGATACGGTCAAAACGAGGCTTTTACTCCTGCCCTCCCCGACAGAGCTGTAATTTCCCCAAAAGCCCCCGCTCGGGCGTGTCGCGCCCTATGGTTAAGCCATGAACGCACTTTTGACGCCGCCTGCCCCAGAAAAGCCAAAATTGCGAGGGATTATCCATTTAATTATGTCCCCCTTGAGCCTTGTGGCTGGATTAGTCCTGATCACTGCCGCCGATCAGCTCCAAGGGCGAATCACCTTGGGGATATTTACGCTCACGGCCGTCACTTTGTTCACCTGTAGCGCCATTTATCACCGCATCGGCTGGAAACCCAAGGCAAAAGCGCTTTGGCGCCGGATTGATCATGCAAATATCACCATTTTAATCGCAGGCAGCTATACCCCTTTTGCTATCTTCCTTTTGAACCATAGGCAAGCAGTCATCCTGCTCTCCTTAGTGTGGGGCGGAGCAATTCTCACCGCAATCCTTCGAATCACATGGCTCAATGCACCGCGCTGGCTCTATGTCATTGCCTACATTGCACTCGGTTGGGCGGCAGTCTTTTATCTCCCTGCTTTTTGGCAGCATGGCGGTGTCGCAGTATTTATTTTGATCGCAGCTGGTGGACTTTGTTACACAGCTGGCGGAATTATTTATGCAATGAAGAAACCAAACTTTTCAATTAATTGGTTTGGCTTTCATGAACTCTTTCATGCATTTACTGCCGCAGCTTTCATACTTCAATTTGTTTCAGCGGCTTTAGTTATTTTCCTAAAATCTTAAATAAAGATTTTTTAGTTTTTGGCGCATCGTCTTGATGTCCTTGGCAGCGCTGCGCTTCTGGAATATTAACGAGAGCTTCCTCTATGTGCTGGCCACAGCCTGACCACGTAGGCTTTCCACACTGACGGCAAGTAACTTTGCTACACATTTATTTTCCTAACTTAACTTTGAATAAGTGGATAGTTCTTATCTGTCCAAGCAATAATGCCATTTTCTAAATGGTCGATGTTAGTAATACCTATATCTAGCATATCTTGGCATGCATATGAGGAGCGATTCCCACTTCTGCAATAAACAGCATAATGAGATTGCTTATCGAGGATTGAAAGTTGAACCTGAAATTCATGAGAGTGAATATCAATATTGATTGCACCATCAATATGTCCGGCTACGTATTCAGCTGGCGTGCGCACATCCAGAATAATTACCTCTGGGTCTTCGATAACGTCGGCAAACTGCGCTGGAGTCATTTGGTTCATGGCTTAAGTACAGCACATAAAAAGAAAGGGGCTCCGTCCGAAGACGGGGCCCCTTCCAGGTGAGTTCTATTAACGAACTTCGAGATCATCCAAGCGAACTGCATCACTTGTGCCGGTTGACTCAAATGGTGTGAATTCGTATTCATCGTAAGCAGCGTAGACCGCAGCCTTTGCTTCTTCTGTTGGCTCTACCTTGACGTTGCGATAACGGCCAAGACCGGTACCAGCTGGAATCAACCTAGCGATTGTGTCGTTCTCCTTCAGACCAAGAGGTGGATTGCTCTTCTCTGAGAGAGCTTCGTCGGTGAGGACGCGAGTTGTCTCTTGAAGTTTGGCCATTCAAAATCAAGATTTAACCCTTATGTAACAGGCAGACTCGACTGAGGGCTAGCCCTCACCCTAACCTTCTCCCTATGCGTGATTTGCCCCATGACCACTCCGCCGGTTGGAGTATCTCGAGACTGTTGGTCTGGGTGCTCGCCTTATCAAGCTCTATAACATTCTTGGCTGGCGCCGCTTTACCGGAGGTAGCTCAGGCAAGCTCCATCTCGTACACCTTAATGAATTCTGCGCCGACCTCACCAAATCCCGGTTGGGCGAGTGCTGGTAATTCAGGACTGGAATTGGGAGTTAATGCTTCAACCTCAGTGGCTGGGAGTATCACGGCCATCCGATTTTATAAACTTTTAGGTGCCGTAGATTCTCATACTGCAAATGTTTGGGATTCCAATGGAGTGAACTTAGCTTCGCAACTCTTTACAAATGAATCCGCTGATGGATGGCAGGAAATTACGCTCAATACTCCTGTCGCAATTTCAGCAGGATCATCTTTCACTGTCTCAATTTTTTCTCCCAATAATTATTACACAAATGAACTTTTCCCAGCCTTAAAGGTTGGGCCGCTCTCACTTTTACGGAGCGTTTATAACTACACGACATCGTCCGCTTTTCCAAATGCAAGCAATGGTGCAAATACGGTGGGTTCTAACTACGGAATCGATTTTGTATTCACGGTAAATGCAACGGATTTTGCTTGCGGAACGAGCGGCACATTCCAAATTGTTGCAAACTCAGTCGTCGGCAATACAGCTTGCACTGGAAGCATTTCTATTCCTGAAGGTGTTACAAGTATTAATCCGTCTGCATTTTACGGAACTTCGGGTATTTCATCCGTTACTTTCCCTGCATCGCTCACAACAATTGGTGATGCAGCATTTATGTACAGCTCTTTAAATCAGATAAATTTTGCTACAAATTCCGCTGTAACTACTATTCCTCCTAATACATTTGCTAATACTCAGCTCGTTTCGGTAGTAATCCCGAATGGAATTACCGCGATTTCCGATGCTGCATTCAATGGAATAAGTACCTTAACTTCGGTATCACTCCCCAATTCACTTAGAACAATTGGACTCCAATCTTTTGGATCCTCACACCTATCGAGCGTCGTAATCCCTGAAGGGGTCACATATATTGGAAATGCATCGTTTTATAATGATGCATTCATGACTTCCGTATCCCTTCCGAGCACGTTAACAACAATAGATGCATCAGCCTTCACTTTTGATTCTTTAGTTTCGGTAGTGATTCCAGATGCAGTTACATCCATTGGCGTCGGCGCATTTGATTACATGCCCACGCTCCGAACAGTAAAATATTGCGGAATCACACCAGCTATTCAGAACTACCCATTTAGGGGAAATTCGGGAGTGGGAATTCCAACACTGGTACCCACATGTTCACATCCACTTATTTCACTCAGTTCTTTAGCCCTCGAAGGTGCCGTAAATGTTGCCATCACACCGGTGACAGTTACTAATAATAATCCAGGTGGCCCAATCGCGAGTTTTGTAATCTCTCCGGCTCTTCCTACCGGGCTAACAATTGATACAACTACGGGAACCATTTCAGGAACGCCGACCGTAGTAGCTGCGCCGAACACTTACATAATTACTGCAACAGGAGTCGATTCAAGTACTGTAACTGCGCAATTGCCGATTGTAATTCATACTCAAATTGTTTCTTGCAGTACAGGTGGAAGTTTCGCCATTGATGGAACTCACGTTGTTTGGGACGGAACCCATAGCCACGCGTGTGCCGGTTCAATAACTATTCCAGCCTATGTCACTCACATAGATGCCACAGCATTTGATTATGCGCATGCACTTACTTCGGTTAATTTTGCTCCACAGAGCTTGCTGACAAATATTGGCCAAGAGGCCTTCTACAATGACTACGCAATCACTTCAGTGACTTTGCCCGAAGGTCTTCAAGTTATCGCGCAAAATGCTTTTGGAACCGATGACCACATTTCAACTCTTGTGATCCCATCTACAGTTACTTCAATCGGCCACGTTGCGCTGAGTTACATGAATGCGCTGACTTCGATTTCCCTTCCTGCCGGATTAACCACCTTTGATGGAACCCCATTCATCGGAACGCCGCTAACTTCGATTAACTACTGCGGTTCTCTGCCAGCCGTTGGAACTTACTTTGCTACCTATTTTCCCACAATTAATATCCGCTCCACATGTTCAGTTGCTCAAGTTGTTGCATTCACTTCATCAAGTCCTTCATCCGCCACCGTCGGAGGATTAAGTTATTCGCCAACGGCATCTGGGGGTGCAAGCGGGAATACAGTGGTGATTGCAACAGCAACGCCATCTGTTTGTACTCTCGCTTCAGGGGCTGTCAATTTTGTTGGGGCAGGAACGTGTACGTTGACTGCTAACCAAGCAGCTGGCGGAATATATCTGGCAGCAACCGAAGTTACGCAAAGTTTTGCCGTAGGTAAAGGAACTCAAAACCCCCTCTTACTTACCTCAATATCTGGCACCCAAGGAACCGCGCTTACGTTGACTTCATCAGGTGGCTCAGGTTCTGGGGTAATCACGTATTCAGTCAGCTCACTTGGCACAGCAAATTGTTCGATTTCTGGTGGAAATTCATTGAGCGCTTCAGCTGTTGGCTCGTGCGCAGTCACTGTCACTAAAGGTGCAGACACTAATTACTTAAGCGCAAACTCAATTCCAACAACTGTTAATTTCGTTATTGATCCCGTAGTCCTTGCAGCTCAACGTGCGCAAGCGGCAGCCGAAGCCGCTGCGGCAGCGCAGGCTGCAGCCGATGCCAAAGCGGCGGCAGATAAAGCAGCCGCAGATGCGCTAGCTGCTGCAGAAGCAAAAGCATTAGCCGACCAAGCTGCTGCTGATGCATTGGCAGCCGCAGAAGCAAAAGCGGCGGCAGATAAAGCGGCCGCAGATGCAAAGGCCATTGCAGATAAAGCTTCTGCTGATGCCAAAGCGGCGGCAGATAAAGCTGCTGCTGATGCCAAAGCGGCGGCAGATAAAGCTGCTGCTGATGCAAAAGCGGCGGCAGATAAAGCTGCTGCTGATGCAAAAGC
>CAIVOW010000013.1 GCA_903907665.1 uncultured Actinomycetes bacterium
CCAACGTAAAGATTCGAATCGTTCGCCGAGTAATTCAGAAACAATTAATTCCTTTAATGAGGGAACGGACTGTTGCTTCATCGCTGACAATTCACGAGCTTGGGAAATATAATCTTTTAGTGCACTCTCGGGGGCCCGATCATGTTTGATTGGGTAGCACATATCACCGTCAACGTTATATGAAATCGATTTTAGACTCATTGGTGGTTCTACGGGACCATTTTTATGTTTCCAAAGTCCGGTATCAGGATTGAAATGATAATCTGTAAGGAAAAGGTAGCCATGCTGGGCAACAAACAGGACGCTATCAATAATGTGGTCAACTACCGCATCAGATACAAAATAATTAAAATTAACGCGTACCCAACCTGGCTTAATTCCTTCGCAGCCACCGGTTATTTGCGATTCAAATTCATGGCTCTTTTCAAGATCGATGCCCAGTAGTCGATGGCCATAAGGGCCTGCACAAGAACAGCCTCCGCGCGATTGAATTCCAAATAAATCGTTGAGAAGGGCAACGACAAAATTATGATGAAGGTACTTACCTGTTGGTCCTTTAATAACAAAAGAGAGGATTGAAAGTCTCTTGGAAGTCTTGTTTCCTAGCAGCTCAATTCTTGGCTCTTCACCAAAAGCTGAAATTGCGCGCGATAAGAATTTTGCTTCCAACGCCTGAATCGTAGGAATTCCTACAGACTCCTTGAGTTGGAACACGAGTCCAGCTCTGATTGACTCAATGATTGCGGGAGTTCCACCCTCCTCGCGGTGTTCAATGTCCTTTAAGTAACGATGCTCTTCTGTATTTACATATGCAACGGTTCCGCCACCGGGAACTACAGGAACAGAATTATTAATAATTGCACGATTGATAACAAGGACGCCAGGCGTTCCCGGTCCACCTATAAACTTATGGGGACTAATGAATATTGCGTCCTTGCTTGCAAGGGTATCTGCTGGGTGCATATTTATTTCAACATATGGAGCAGACGCGGCGTAATCCCAAAATGCTAGAGCGCCATTTTCATGTAGCAGGCGGGATACGGCATTGGTATCGCTAATTATTCCAGTTACATTGCTCGCTGCTGAAAATGATCCAATTTTTAAAGGCCGGGATTGATATTTAGCTAATTCTCTCTTGAGATGCTCTATATCAATATGACCTTCGGAATCTTCAGTGATGGTCACAACGTCGGCAATTGTCTCGCGCCATGAAAGTTCATTGCTGTGATGTTCGAAGGGTCCGATGAAAATTACTGGTCGTTGGCTTTCTGGAATTGTGGTCGATAAATTCCATTTTTTATCTAAATCTGCAGGAATTCGAATATTTAGTATTCCGATTAACTTATCAATTGCACCAGTGCTACCAGACCCGGCAAAAATAACAGCATCGTTAGCCGTAGCGCCCACTGCGGTGCGAATAATATTTCTTGCATCTTCACGAAATCTTGTAGTTTGCAAACCGGTTCCGCTAGATTCTGTATGCGTATTTGCATATCTAGGCATTACTTCATCGCGGATAAAATCTTCAATAAAAGCAAGGGAGCGTCCGCTTGCAGTGTAATCTGCATAAGTTACGCGTCTGGCGCCATATGGACTATGCATCATTTGATCGTCGCCAATAACTCCTTGGCGAATCTTTTTCAAAAGTGCTGAATCGTCCACGGGATGATTATTAACTGAAAATTCTTTGGTTTCAATAGTTTTATCCGCAGATAAAGTTCATCTCTGGCTGATTATGGACTATTTCAATACACTTATGACATGAATTTGCTGAAAACTCTCAATTTGCCAGCTGAATTGGTAGTTTCATGATAAAGAAGCAATTAATTTGGTTGCCCTCTGAAACAGAGAAATCTTTAATGCAAAGCTTTATTGAGAAGACAGCGGATCTTCATAAAGGATCAGATGATTTACAAAAGTGGTCAGTTGAGAAACCAGAAGAATTTTGGTCCCAAGTTTGGGATTTTAATCAAGTAATCGGAGATTAGGGAAAA
>CAIVOW010000014.1 GCA_903907665.1 uncultured Actinomycetes bacterium
GTTGCTTGCCAGAATGAAATACCAAAACCAAGAAAAAATGAGCCGTATGAAAGCGCTAAGAGCGAGACATTGCCGGCCATCCAAGGCCAGAAAAGGCTTCGGACACTGCCGCCACGCTCACTCTCGGCGATTACGTTGATCCCGTTTAACTCAACCTTCTTCCGCAACATAGGTTGAAGGATAGGGGTTAATTACTTATTACTTAGTGGCTGCCTTAGCTGCCTTTTTAACGCCAGCTTTCTTGGAGTGCTTTTTAACAGCACCAGATCCTTCTGCGTTCTGTGTTCCAGAAGTTTCGCTCATTTCGTGAGTTGCGCTTCCTTCTGCTCCCGCACCTTGCTTAATTGAGGCCTTCTTGGCCTTCTTAACGGCAGCTGGCTTTCCGGTTGCAGCATGCGCAACGGTTGAACTTGCTACCAGCGCACCTGCTAAAACAACTGCTGTTAATACTTTTTTCATATACGACCTTTCGAGTCTCTGATTTTTTGTTAAGTAAATTATATTCCTCGGTTTGACTAGCCCAGACCAGAATAAGGCGATAAGTTATATTCATGGCAAATCCACAGAAACTCGCGTCTAATCAATTAGATCACATCTACAAAGGCGGCTACCGAATCGGTGCACTGCGTCATGGACCTGGTGGTCCAATGCGTCCGGAAGAATGGATCGGTTCTACGACAACGCGATTTGGCGAACCAACAATTGGGCTCTCAGTACTTTCTGATGGAACCTACCTACGTGATGCCGTACTAGCCAACCCAGAAGAATGGCTTGGTACTGAACATGTAAATACATTTGGTGCAAGTACTGAGTTGCTGATGAAACTTCTTGATCCAGATCAACGACTTCCGGTTCACTTCCACCCAAATCGTAAGTTCTCTAAGCAACATCTAGCCCTCGATCACGGTAAAACCGAAGCCTGGATTATTTTAGAATCACCAGAAGGTGCCGAAGTTGGCCTTGGGTTTTCAGCAGAACTAACAAAACCTGAAGTTCGCACGATGGTTGATGCAAGGGATTCTGTTGGACTGCTTGCTTCACTTCAGAAATTTAAAGTGAAGCCAGGCGATACTGTATTTGTACCGGCCGGAGTTCCACACGCAATCGGTGCTGGGATCTTTGTTCTAGAACTGCAAGAACCGGCCGATCTATCTGCTCTCCTTGAATGGAATGACTTTGCAGTAGACGGTGTTAAAGATGGTCATCTTGGTCTCGGATTCGACACCGTATTAGATGGGCTCCGCTATACCCCAATCGAAAAAGATGAAGCAAGCAAATTGGTATTTGCCGATCGCTTATTTACAAATACAGACGCATCGGTCTTTACCGATGTTGCAAACCCATATTTCCGCGCCGATTATCTAACGGGTAAATCAAGTGCAATTCCTGCAGGTTTCTCAATCTTTTTAACTCTAGATGGCAAAGGTCGAATTTTATTTGATAACGCCACCACAATGGAGATTGAAACGGGCGATGCAGTATTGATTCCTCACTCTGCAGGCGGCTGGAAACTTGATGGCGCAACTGGAGTTGTCTGTCGTCCACCTCTTGCGAAGTATGCTGCGCTAGCTATTTAAAGTTAGATCGCATCCATAACGGTAATTTTTTCACTGTTAACGAATTCTGCTGCAGTTTTTTGCCAAGCCTTACTGGCATCGTTCACCATGTGAGCATCCCA
>CAIVOW010000015.1 GCA_903907665.1 uncultured Actinomycetes bacterium
CGAAGGCATTGATCCGAAGAAGTCGTTATGGGAAGTTGTTTCAGATGGCCTTGATTTTATGAAGGTCGGAAATGTTGAAATTCCATCTCGTGCCTACGTTTCTACTTTCGGATTTAAAGGCCCAGATCAACAGAAGCCAGCAGGCATTCTTTCTGGAGGAGAGCGCAACCGATTGAATTTAGCTTTGACTCTTAAAATGGGCGGCAACTTATTGCTTCTCGATGAGCCTACAAACGATTTAGATGTTGAAACTCTTGGATCATTAGAAAATGCTCTTCTAGAATTTCCTGGTTGCGCAGTAGTGATCTCTCACGATCGCTGGTTCTTGGACCGTATCGCTACCCACATCTTGGCTTACGAAGGTGATTCACAGTGGTTCTGGTTTGAAGGAAACTTTGAATCTTATGAAGCTAATAAGATTGCGCGCCTTGGCGTCGATGCAGCTCGTCCGCATCGTGTCACTTATCGAAAGCTCACTCGATAATGCGCCATCATTCCAAACAGATTGTTCGCTGGGATGACCTGGACGCATTTGGGCATCTTAATAACGCTACCTATCTCACAATTATTCAAGAAGCTCGGGCAGATTTAACGTGGTACTCACGCAAACCTTTAGGACTTGATCCAATGTTTACTTCAATGGTAGTTGCTCGGGCCGAGGTTGATTATTTGATTCCGATTTACGAATCAAACTTTGAAGTAGATGTAGCTATTTGGGTTTCCAGGATTGGGAATTCATCCTTTGATCTTTCATACGAGCTATCTAGTTCACAAGGTATTCACGCAAAAGCTAAGACAGTACAAGTCGCAGTTGCTGGTGAAGATAACAAAGCACGACGCATCAACGATGATGAGAAGACCTTTTTAAATATCTACTTCGAGGAGTCAAATTAGTGTCTACAACTTTACGTGCTGATCGACCATGGTGGCGTGATGCTGTTACGTATCAAATTTATATTCGTTCGTATGCAGACTCGAATGGAGATGGCAAAGGTGATGTTGAGGGAATTCGTTCTCGGCTGCCATACCTGAAAGCCCTTGGAGTAAATGCGATTTGGATTACACCTTGGTATCCATCTCCGCAAAAAGATCATGGTTATGACGTCGCCAACTATATGGATATCGAGCCAGATTACGGAACGCTTGATCAAGCCCAAACACTCATCAATGAAGCGCATGCACTTGGTATTAAATTTATTGTTGACATAGTTCCAAACCATTCTTCAGATTTACATGTGTGGTTCCAAGAAGCACTTCGCTCAGCACCTGGTTCGCCAGCTCGCCAGCGCTACATTTTTCGTGATGGTAAAGGCGAGAATGGTGAACTTGCTCCTAATGACTGGGAAGCAGTTTTCGGTGGCCCAGCATGGGAGCGCGTTGTTGAAGCTGATGGAAAGCCGGGTCAGTGGTACCTGCATCTCTTTGCAAAAGAACAACCTGACTTCAATTGGGATAACACCGAAGTTCGGAAGCACTTTGAAGAAATACTTCGCTTTTGGCTGGACCGCGGGGTTGATGGATTTCGCATCGATGTCGCTCACGGAATGATTAAGCAAGAGGGACTACCTGATATCGATGCTCAATCTAAAATGCTAGACAGAAGTGCAAGACCATATTGGGATCAACCTGGGGTTCATGAAATTTATCGATCGTGGCGAAAGATTTTTGATTCATATGAAGGCGATCGTATGGGCGTGGCTGAGGCGTGGGTTTCAGCTAAATCACTTCCACTTTATTTGCGCCCCGATGAACTGGCCAATTCTTTTAATTTTCAATTCCTAGATTCAAAGTGGGATGCAAAAATTCTCAAAAAGAATATCGAGGAAACTTTTAAAAATCTTGAAGGTACAGGTGCGCCTGCCTCGTGGGTCTATGAAAATCACGATGTTACTCGCAAAGTTAATCGCTTCGATCGCGGACTTGGCGGCGGGGGAGTTTCCTCTCCGAAGCAACGATACGGAAATACAAAAAAGTTCTCGATAGAGCGGGGAACCCTACGAGCTCGTGCAGGTGCACTATTGATGTTGGCACTTCCCGGCGGCGCTTATATTTATCAGGGCGAGGAGCTTGGACTTCCAGAAGTCGTCGATATTCCAAAGGATCGGTTAGAAGATCCACGATGGAAAATGAGTGGCTTTACAGATCCAGGTCGTGATGGTTGTCGCGTTCCAATTCCTTGGACAGAAACACCAGACGGGGCACATGGTTTTTCAACGCGTAAGTCAATGACTACAAATGAATCATGGTTGCCACAACCAAAAGGTTGGGGAGATTTTGCAGTAGATAAGCAAGAGCAAAATCAAAATTCCACGCTGTGGCTCTATCGTAAAGCGCTCAAGATTCGTCAAAGTGAAGAGGGTCTTGGTGATGGAAAAATGAAGTGGATTAAAGTTGGCGGAAAAGTTATCGCATTTTCACGCCCAGGTGGTTTTCAGTGCTGGGTAAATTTTGGAAAGACAATCAAGATTCCAAAAGGTGCAACCGTGCTTCTGGCATCAACCAAATTAGAAGGTCGAAAGCTTCCTAAGGACACCGCCGTCTGGTTTAGAGCTTAAATGAGCCTTAAGAGTGGACGTCGACTGCACCCAGCATGGCTTGCGGCCGCTGTCACATTCTTAACGCTCGCAGCGACGGCTGGCTTTAGAGCAGCACCATCGGTGCTCCTAGTTCCACTTGAGGATGCGTTCGGCTGGTCCCGCGCATCTATTTCGGCAGCTATAAGTGTGAATGTTCTTGTTTATGGTCTTTTCTCACCTTTTGCCGCAGCTTTGATGGAGCGCTTTGGAATAAAGAAAGTTGTAATGATTGCGCTGACCGTTGTTGGTAGCGGTGCGTTTAGTACGATTTTTATTCAGTC
>CAIVOW010000016.1 GCA_903907665.1 uncultured Actinomycetes bacterium
GGTGACGGTGTGTTCTTAGGAAGAATTTTCGCTGCAATGAGCCAGGTGGCTAAAAGAATTATAAGAATATATGGCACAAGCCAGAGGATCGTATTATCTGTCCAATAAATCTTGCTCACTACTGAACAAGAGCCATCGTGTTTTAGACCTAGACAGACAAGTCTTTGATTAGAAAAACCTCGAATCAAAGCCATAATCCATGCGTATGCGCAGCCGATTAAAGTAGTCACTGTGAGGTAGATCGGAAGCTTCTGGAAATGCTTCATGGCTTACTATCTCACTGCAATGTCGAAAAAACCTCCTACAATTAACAAGGTAGCGATAGCAATACTTTTTCTTTTACCAAGACTTTGGGGTAATCCGAGAACTCCCTGAGAGATATCCCAACTCAGATCTTTAAGCACATTAAGAAAGTGAAATGCACTGGCAAAGGCGATAAAGCCAAGATAGAGCCAAGCTGGCGGAGTCTTACCCGCTGCTACATAAACAGCCCATGGCATTGCGCCAAATGCGATGACGTATGGAAGAACTGAGAGGAGTGTTTTCTTCAGTCCACAGTTATATGCAGTTGCGCTACCAATACCCAGAAAATGAATAGTGCTACCCCTAAGACCAAGGGGTCCAACTAGTGAGAGCAATACAGCAAAGGCAAGTGCAACAAAGATTGATTTCTTAAGAAAACTTTGCGTGATATCACCAACAACGAGAGGTTTATTCCTGCGTCCTGCCGCTAGATCGAGTGGGTAATCGAGTAAATCATTGCTCCAACCGACTACAAATTGTCCTGCAAGTATTGCACAGGCTACCTCCAACGATTGTATGGTCGAGAATTGAGAGATACTCAGCAGAAAAGAGATTGTCACAACAAGGACTGTTGGACCAAAGTGCGATGCTTTGAGTAGTGCTAGCACTCGCTTGAACCCATGGCTTTTCATAAAAAACTTTCCTGATCGGAGCAAAAATAAAAGAACCGGCTAGTCAATGAGTTGACCAGCCGGTTCTTGAGTTCTGCAAACTATTTACAGCAATTAATCCCTATCTTTTGGGTTATAGACCGAACCTAAGAAGAAGCCGTAGATCAAATGCCATACGACTACTGCAAGTACTGTCTTAATACCAAATCCAAGGCTGAGGAAACCAGCGCCTAGGTGTGGGTAATAGACATACGGAACCATAAACAAACCACTAAAGAGTGCGAGAAGAACTCCGTAGACCATTCCCTTAGCAATATTGCCACCACTGCTATTAGGTAGGAAGCGAAGCTTTGAATGCACGACAAGTGCATACATTACAGCGAAGATAATTCCGTTGAAGAAATGCAAAATTCCACCAGCCCAGAATTGGGCAACCACAGATTGCTTTGGCAGAAGTAGCGCGCCGTTGGTCATTGGCCAATTAAGATCAGGAAGACCAATTCCATGCAGCCAAGTACCGCAGATGGTTGCCATATTTGTTGCGGCAAATCCTGCGATAAGGGCTCCGCCCATTGGATTTGCTGATACCCATTTACGCCAAGTTGACTCGGCTTCGTTTGTAAGATCTGTTGCCATACGACTTGCTCCTTCTCCGTGATTTTTTTTACAAGTTATCCAACTTGTAAAACTTCCAATTCCTGAGGGGGAAATGAAGAGGATGTGAAAATAAGATACGCCTGTGTGATCCAAACCACAATAATAGACACCCATCTATTTTGGCGGATTTAGGGGTGAATCAGCTTTTTTTAGCCCGCCCTACGAATAAGCATTGCGGCGCCTTGCCCAACGCCAATACATAAGGAGGCGATACCAAACTCCAAATCATCAACCTCAAGGCGCTTCATCAGAGTGCCCATGAGTCTTGATCCTGATGAGCCGAGTGGATGACCTAGAGCAATTGCTCCGCCCTTTGAATTTACTTTACCTGGATCAAGTTTTAATTCTTTGATACATGCAAGAGTTTGCGCGGCAAAAGCTTCATTGATTTCAAAAGCATCAATATCACCAATCGCCATTCCAGTAGCCTCCAACAGCTTTCTTATTGCCGGAACGGGACCAATTCCAAATTGATAGGGCGCAACTCCAGCTACCTGATAGCCAAGAATCTGAGCTCTAGATGTAAGACCATGTTTTGCTAGACCCTCATCTGATGCAACAAGAACTGCGCTGGCACCGTCAGACAGTGGTGATGCGTTACCGGCAGTTATGACGCCGTCGGCAGAGAATGAAGATTTGAGATTGGTCAGCGCCTCAACATTTGTTGTTGGGCGAATTGTTTCATCAATAGTTAACTTTTCACTCCCAGGTACAGCGACGAGATCAGATGTGAAGAAACCACTCTCCCAGGCTGCAGCGGCCCTTTGGTGAGAGGCGGCTGCCCACTCATCACTTTCTTTCCGAGAAATTTTATGTTCTGCTGCAAGTTTTTCTGTTGCCTCACCGAGAGAAAGAACTGTTCTTCCATCATCGTGCTTTGCCATCTTGGGATTAATAAATCTCCAACCAAGGGCAGTATCAAATGTTGCGCCAGGCTTTGCCCATGCCTTACTTGGTTTTTCACTAACCCAAGGTGCGCGAGTCATGGATTCTGCTCCACCTGCAATAACCAGAGAATTTCTTTGAGAAACGATGGATTCATGTGCACTAGCAATTGCTTGCAGCCCCGATGCACACAAACGGTTGACTGTGTAGCCAGGAACAGTGTTCGGCATTCCTGCAAGTAAAAGTGCCATTCGAGCAAGGTTTCTATTGTCATCACCAGATTGATTTGCAGCACCGAAGATCACTTCATCAATCTCGTTGCCCGAAACCTTCGATCGCTCCAAGATAGCGGAAATCACAGAGGCAGCTAAGTCATCTGCTCTGGCTTCGGCTAACGCCCCACCGTACTTACCCACATGAGTACGTACGGTGGTTGCAATATGTGTTGCCATTATTATTTCCGATTCAAAATAGATTTCATGGCATCAAGCAGTGCTTTCTGGGGATCACTTGGGATGCTCATGCTTCTCCAACCAACATAGTTATCTGGACGCACAAGTACGCAACCATCTTCGTTTA
>CAIVOW010000017.1 GCA_903907665.1 uncultured Actinomycetes bacterium
AATATCAGCTGAGGTAACTGAATCAATTCCGGGCAACAGTGCAAAAGTTGCGATCCCACCATAGCGCGGCATCTGTGTTGCATCTACTTGGCCAAGGATTTCACCAGCAGCACCCGAAGTGATGCGGGGGATTTGATTCTCGCTCATACGATTATCTTAACGAATTACCAGGTTGCAATCGCACGTACAGGTGCGCCGTCACTCGCCCCGAGATTCAACGGGAGCATCGAAATGTGCGGGCGCACAGCGTCAATCTTGGCAAAATTAGTGAAGTTTTCACCGATTATTCCATCTCCTTGAGACCAATAAAAGTGATTCATTAACGTGAATTCTTCTCCTTCACCGGGTGTGCGATCCAGGGATAGGAAATCAAGGGCAATAGTGGTGATGCCATGAGCCTTTAAATACGTGAGAGACTCGATATTGGGAAAGGGATGCGCTAAATATTTAGGCGTTCCAAAAAAATTAGACCAATCTGTTCGCACAAGTGCGATTGTCGCTCCTTGCACATCAGTATTTAAAAACCGTTCGGATGGAATCTCTTGGCGCTCAGTAAGGCCGGTTGCATCGATAACTACTGCAGGGCCCATAAAGAGTGATAAATCGAGCTCATCTAGCTTCTTGCCATCAGCAAAAACATGAAACGGGGAATCAATATGGGTCCCCGACTGGGAACCCATATTGACTGAAAGTACGTTTACAAAATCACTTTCTACTGTCAGCGCCGGGCTAATGCTAACTTCTGGATCTCCAGGATAAATCTGAATCCCAGTGTGTAGAACGTGCGATAAATCTAGAATCATCTAGTTATATCTATTTGTTAACGATAGGAGCAATTGCTTGATTCGTGGATGAACGGAAGCGTGCGCCCTTTTCACCGTGAATTGCTGATGGTTCTGGTGAGATAAGAAGTGCCAGACCATAAAGCACTGCAGGGAGAATCACGGCAACAAGGAGTGAAATATCTAGGCCACTGAAGTAATTGCCCCAGATCCCAACGAATTGCCCAGGCAAATTCACAAAGAACAAGCTGAACAAAGCGCTGAGTATCCAAATAGCAATCGCTTCAACGTTATAGCCATTTCTAAACCAGTATGCGCCACCCTTTTGTCCTCTGTTGAAGACCTGAAGGTCATCTGGCAGATAATGCCCACGGCGGTGTAAGTAGCCGATCATCATCATAACCATCCATGGAGTTGTACAAACGATAATCAGAGTTACAAATGTTGTAACGCTTGTTACCAAGTTATATCCAAAGCGGCCAATAAAAATAAGCGCGATTGAAATAATACCGATAAGGACTGTTGCCTTAACACGGCTTAGCTTTGGAAATACGCTGGAGAAATCTAGCCCAGTTCCGTAGAGCGAAGTCGAACCTGTCGACATTCCGCCTATGATGGCAAGTAATAAAATAGGAATTAGGAACCAACCTGGAGTTGTGGCAAGTAGGCCACCCACGTAGTCGAAATTCTTAAATGATTCAGGTGCTTTCTCGGCAACAATGGCAGTCGTTACAAGACCAAACACAAATGGCAACAATGAAGCAATTTGTGACAAGAATGCGGCACGGATAACTTTAATTCCACCAGAATCGCGTGGGATGTAACGAGTCCAGTCACCTAGGAAAGCTCCAAATGAAATTGGGTTAGACAAGACGATGAATGCCGAGCCTAAGAACGCTGGCCAGAATCCTGCACTTGATGTGCTCTTGAAAGCTCCGGCATAGCTGAAGTTGATCTTTCCAGAGAAGGCAATGAAACCAATAACAAGCACAATTGATGCACCCGTAATCGCAATCTTGTTGATCCAAAGCATGAATTGGTAGCCATAGATACAAACAACGAGAACGAGTAGTGCCATGACTCCGTAAGCAACCCCGCGGAATACTTGGCTATCTTTAAAGCCAAAGAGTTTTACTGCTCCGCCAACAATGGCATCGCCTGCAGTCCAGACAGCAATTGAATAGAACGCAATTGCTGTAAGAAGTGATAGATAGGAACCAAGTACACGACCAACAACACCGAAGTGTGCGCCAGAAGAAACGGCGTTATTCGTTCCATTGATTGGGCCAAAGACAGCCATTGGAGCAAGAATGGCGGATCCGACGACCACGCCAAGAAGAGTTGCTAGCAAACCTTGAACGAGTGAAAGTCCAAAGAAAATCGGGAATGCTCCGAGTAGAACAGTTGCAAAGCTATTAGCTCCACCAAATGCAATTCGGAAAAGGTCCATCGGGGTCGACGTACGATCTTTTGCTGGAATTGACTCAACGCCGAAAACTTCGACATCGGTCATTTTTGGTTTATTTGTACTCATCTATACCTCCATGTATGACTTGTTTGATTAGCAGGACTTCTTTGATTAGTAGTACTTATGGGGCTTAAGGGGCTGGACGGGACTAAAACGAATTCAACGCGTCAAAATCTACCCGAGTTCTAGGTATTTGAGGCGCTTTCCCATACATTTATCTCATACTGATCCAGCCTGATACAAATAAGCATTCGTGATTGAGATGAGACAGACCCCAATGAGCAATCAAGACCACTTAAAGCAAGAAGAAGTAAGAAACGCCGCCACGCAGCTGGTATCCCATTTTGCTGCAAATAATGTAAAAGCATATTTTGAATGCTTTAGCCAAGATGCCAACTTTATTTTCTATACACATTCGGTTCGTTTGAATTCACGGCAAGAATATGAAGAGCTCTGGAAGTCATGGGAAGATGAAATTGATTTTAAGGTTCTCTCATGTACAAGTACTAACCAAGATATTCGAATGGTGGGGCAGGATGTGGGAATTTTTACCCATAGCGTCTTGACTACTCTTTCTACATCAGATGGCACCGATACTGTTGCGGAGCGGGAGACGATTGTCTTTGAAAAGCAGGGATCAAAATGGGTTGCTATTCATGAGCATCTCTCACCTGACCCAACTATTTAATTTCAAATTTAAAAAAATCGAAGAATGCACTAGATTCCTCCCATGCTCGGTGGAATAAATACATCCCTCTTTTTAAAAGGTCTTGGTGGCTTCTTTGTGCTGCCATTCATAATTCTGCTTCTCAAGTGGGCCTTTCCCACGAAGAAGAATCCAGAAGCTAAAGCTCGTCGCAAAGCGCTAAAGAAATCCTTACGCGAACTCAATCGGAAGTAGTGACCAGGTTTTACCAATGACTCTTGCGATTATTACAGGCGGCTCACGTGGTCTCGGTTTTGAAACCGCGCGCGCCCTGAAGGCCCAAGGCCACCAGATTGTTTTAGTTGCACAAGATGCAGAGCGCCTCAAAAGCGCAGCCCAACAATTAGAGTGCGATTATCGCGCCGCAGATCTAGAAGATATCAACGCAGCCGAAGAAATGTTTCGCGACATATTATTAACTTTTGGTACGCCACAGATTCTTGTTCTTGCCCACGGTGTGATGAGCGAAAAAATGTCTAAAACTCTGAAGACAACCACCAAAGAATGGCGCCGCGTTATGGCGATTAACCTTGACTCAGTGTTCACTGCAGTAAATATCCTGGGTCCTTCTATGGCTGATGCTCGCGATGGGCGCATCATTATTTTCTCTGCTTGTCTTGGACGCATGTCAGGTCCTGGAAATGCGGGAGGACTTGCTCCGTACAGAATAAGTAAAGCTGGAGTTAACGCGCTGGTTCGAAACCTTGCACACGAAACTGCTCACGGCGCACGGGGATTATTGGTGGACGCAGTCTGCCCAAATCACACGCGCACTGATATGGGTGGACCAGATGCACCGCTTTCAGTTGAAGAAGGCGCAGACACAGCAATCTGGCTCGCGACCAGAAACTTTGATGCAAGCACAGATAAGACAGGTTTTCTCTGGGAAGAGCGCCAAGTTATTGATTGGTAGTTTAAAAACTAGCGCTCTGATTTATGCCTATCGGCTAAATTATCCATAAATGCAAAGAGCACGCCTGAAATTACAAAAGTAACGTGGATTCCAATTCTCCAACCTTCACGCTTGGAGTCGAAGGGACCTTCTTGCATGAAGTCTTTTAATAATTCGATTACCGAAATTGCGACTAATGAGCCTATAAGTTTGATCTTTAGTCCACTGTAATCAACGTGGCCCATCCAGTGTGGACGATCTTCGGCACCTTCAGCGATTGCAATCTTTGAGACAAAGTTCTCGTATCCCGCAAACAAGACAATAATGATCAGATTACCCAATAGGACAGTGTCGAGAAGCTCGAGCACCTGTAGCGTTATTTCGCTTGCAGACAGAGAGGAAATATGAATAATCATGTGCCAGAAAGAATGGAAGAATCGATAAAGAATGGGAAGCAGCGCCCCCATTAAGCCCAAATAAAGTGGCGCTAAAAGCCACCGACTAGCAAAAATCAATCTCTCAAGTATCTCTTCGGCTTTAAGCATTTTTCTTAAATTCCTTCTCATATTTCGTAGGGGCTATCGGAGTATTAGTAGGCTCTTTATCGTAGCGCGAGAGCTTGCACCTTTCGATGCACCTTTCGATGCACGTTTTGATGAGAGCTAGCGAACTGGAATATAAGCCGAGCGTGGACCATTCTTTCTAAAGACCACCTGAACGAGATTCAAGTTGCGGGCTCTAAAACCGGCGGCCGATGCAAGCAGGTAGTAATTCCACATGCGTCTAAATCGCAGATCGTACTGTGGAATCTCATCCCACTTCTTATTGATATTTTTATACCACTCCAAGAGAGTCCGATCGTAATCAAGACCAAAATTATGTAAGTCCTCGATAATAAACTTCTTTTCAGATGCTTTTGAAATCTGAGCAGGCGAGGGAATGACTCCACCAGGGAAGATATATCTGTCGAAATATGGATCTGTTGAACTCTTTGTGTATGTAGAGGAAATTGTGTGGTGCAACATTATTCCGTCAGGTTTAAGAAGTGCATCGCACGTTTGGAAGAATTTACCCAAGTTCTTTGGACCTACGTGTTCCATCATGCCAACGGATACCACTCGATCGAACTGACCGGTCAGGTCGCGGTAATCCTGCTGGATGAAAGTGATGTTCAGACCTTTGGACTTCTCCTTAGCTAACCGAATTTGCTCATCGGCCGGAGTGATACCAAAGCCAACCACACCATAGTTCTTAACTGCGTGCCGCAATAATCCGCCCCATCCACTTCCAATATCCAGAAGCGACATTCCAGGTTCTAATTTCAACTTACGGCAGATGAGATCAAATTTATTAACTTGAGCTTGGTTTAACGTTTTGGCATCTTTCCAATACCCACAGCTATAGGCCATCTCTTTATCGAGCATGCGCGTATAAAGCTCATTACCAATGTTGTAATGATGCTTTGCATTTTTCGCTGCCTTTGATTTTGTTTGTCGATTAAGAAAAGTTGATTTCATACCATGAAAGAGAACTGTTGGTGATGGACGCAAAAGATCTAATACATCAATACTAAGAAGCCGCGTCAACATCTGATCAATATTTTCACAGTCCCAGCAGCCATCGATATAGGCCTCGCCCATACCAAGTTGATGCTGCGACACAACTCTGTCCCATAATTTTTCATTATGAACGTGGATACTCCATGGCTCACTCGAATTCACGGGAATGCCAGCTTTTTCCAGAATGGAAAGGCACATCTCTTTACTGTTCATTGCAGATTCCTATATTGGCTAGTTGCATAGTTTTATAGAATATCAAGAAGGCTAAAAATATTGAACCCCTACTTGCAAGTTAAAAATTAGACCTCACGCTTATTGTGCTTAGTTGATGCGGAAATACATCAGTCTACGGGGAGGCTAGGGGAGAGTCCTACTTTTTGAGTAGAGCGACTAGGTACGCAGCTGAGAACCCAAAGCCAATCGCTGAATAAAGATAAGTAAACCAACTCAACTGCGCAGGAATCATTAAAGTTAAAATACCGAG
>CAIVOW010000018.1 GCA_903907665.1 uncultured Actinomycetes bacterium
ATGGGGTTGATGTTGCAAAGGCGCGATCTTATCCAGCATGGCTTCTTCGGTTCGTTCGATTATGCGTCCCATCACGGTGACTGCTTCTATCGGAAACGCACCGACGCTAGTCTCTCCAGATAGCATCAACGCATCTGCGCCATCTAGAACTGCATTCGCACAGTCGGTCGCTTCGGCTCTAGTAGGAGTTGCGTTCACGATCATTGAGTCAAGCATTTGAGTTGCAACAATCACGGGCTTTGCTTGCTCGCGAGCTAAGGTAATACATAATTTTTGAACGAGCGGAACTTCCTCGATTGGCATTTCAACTCCGAGGTCACCACGAGCCACCATAATTCCATCGAAGGCAGTAACGATCTCCTGAAGGTTTTTAACTGCTTGAGGTTTCTCAATTTTAGCAATTACTGGGCGATGGATTCCAACCTCATCCATAATGCGATGCACATCATCTATATCTGCTGCGTTACGAACAAATGAAAGAGCGATGAAATCAGCTCCAGCGCTTAAGCCCCAACGAAGATCTTCGATATCCTTTTCCGAAAGTGCAGGGACGGACACTGACACTCCGGGCAGATTAATACCTTTGTTATTACTGACAAAACCTGGCTGAATCACCTTAGTGATTACATCATTGCCTCTGACTTCAGTAACTTCAACTTCAACTTTTCCGTCATCGATAAGAATTCGATCCCCAGCTTTGCAATCCCCTGGGAGACCCTTAAATGTCGTGCCGCAACGCTCCTTAGTTCCCTCAACCTCATCGGTGGTGATTGTAAAAACATCGCCACGCAATAATTCATGGGGGCCATCTTTAAACCTAGCTAAGCGAATCTTGGGACCTTGTAAATCGACAAGGATTGCCACAGATTTACCAGCAGCAGTAGCCGCCGCCCGAACGCGATCTAAGCGATTTTGATGCTCCTCATATCCCCCATGCGAGAGATTTAATCTGGCCATATTCATGCCAGCAGCAATCAGTTCAGCAACTTTCTCTGGTGACTCAACGGCTGGACCCATCGTGCAAACAATTTTCGCTCTACGCATATAGGCAGTCTAAACCATCAACGGGCGCGCGGTTGGCTCAATGGGTGCTGGTAGCTGGGTCTCTCCAACAAGATATTTATCAACCGATGCCGCAGCACTTCGACCTTCTGCAATTGCCCAGACAATGAGAGATTGTCCACGACCAGCATCTCCAGCAACGAAAACACCTTCGACATTTGTGGCGTATTCACTATCGCGTTTGATATTTCCGCGGTCATCGAATTCCACTTCTAGTTGTTGAAGGAGTTCACTCTTCTCTGGGCCAACAAATCCCATCGCAAGAAAAACAAGATCAGCGCGAATTTCACGCTCACTTGCTGGAACTTTTTCAAACTTACCATTTTCAAATTTACTCTCAACTATTTTAATAGCTCGTAGATTTCCATCTGAATCTCCAAGAAACTCTTCTGTCGATACTGCAAAGATTCGCTCTCCGCCTTCTTCGTGTGCACTACTAACCCGATAGACCATCGGGTAGGTTGGCCACGGCTGTGAACCAGGTCGCTCATCAGTTGGACGTGGCATGATTTCTAGTTGCGTAATACTTGCAGCGCCTTGACGGATAGCAGTTCCAAGGCAGTCGGCTCCAGTATCTCCGCCTCCAAGAATAATTACATGCTTGCCTGCGGCATTAATGGCGGGTTCGTCTGTGAGTTCAGATAATCCTTGTTTATTTCCCCAAGGTAAGTACTCCATCGCTTGATAAATACCATGTAATTCACGTCCGGGTACGTTGAGATCGCGCCAATTTGTGGCCCCAACGGCAAGTACAACCGCATCGTATTTAGCTTTCAATTGTTGGCCAGTGATGTCAACGCCAACATTGACTCCAGAGCGAAACCTTGTTCCTTCGCCACTCATTTGCGTTATTCGTCGATCAACAATGCTCTTCTCCATTTTGAATTCAGGAATTCCATATCTAAGGAGTCCCCCAACTTTTTCACCACGTTCATAGACTGCCACTGTATGCCCAGCGCGGGTCAATTGCTGCGCCGCAGCTAATCCAGCTGGACCAGACCCAATTACTGCAACAGTTTTGCCCGAAAGTCGATCTGGTGGCAATGGTTGAACATCACCATAATCAAATGCTTCTTCGATAGTACGAAGTTCAATCTGTTTAATGGTGACAGGGCTGCCGTTAATTCCAACAACACACGCCGTCTCGCACGGAGCCGGGCAAAGTCGACCAGTAAATTCTGGGAAATTATTGGTTGCATGCAAACGCGCAATAGCTTCCTTCTTCTCCCCGCGCCAAATTAAGTCATTCCATTCAGGAATCAGATTCCCAAGTGGACAACCTTGATGGCAAAAAGGAATCCCACAATCCATACAGCGACTGGCTTGCTTCTGTAGATCGCTAAAATCCTGATTCTCATAAACTTCTTTCCAGTCTTGAATGCGCACGTCTACCGGACGACGAGTTGGTGTCTCTCGGGCGACTGTTAAAAAACCCTTTGGATCGGTCATTAGATTGCCTCCATAACAACTTTGTCCACATCTAGTCCATCTCGCTCTGCCCGCGCCATAGCTGCAAGAACTCGCGCATAATCACGAGGCATCACTAGAGAAATTCGCGACTTAGCACTCTCCCAATCTGCCAAAAGTGCGTTAGCTACAACTGAACCTGTTTCAGTAAAGAACAATGAAAGTATCTGCTGGAGACGCTCCTCTTGATCTGCTGGTAGCGCCAAAATATCGACCATATCTGGGTTAACTAAACGATCATCTAGATCGAGAACAAATGCGCGCCCACCTGACATTCCAGCGGCAAAGTTTCGTCCGGTGCGCCCCAAAATCAGAACTTCTCCGCCGGTCATATATTCACAACCATGATCGCCTATTCCTTCGACAACCGCAGTTGCCCCAGAATTACGAACGCAGAAACGTTCGCCAACAATTCCACGGATAAGAATCTCACCGCTTGTCGCGCCATAGCCGATGACATTTCCAGCAATGATATTTTCCTCAGAAGGGAAAGTCGTTTTCTCGTCGGGACGGACAATGACGCGTCCCCCAGAAAGTCCCTTGCCGACATAGTCGTTGGAATCTCCGTAAAGACGCAACGAGATTCCTTGTGGGATAAAAGCTCCAAGGGATTGACCAGCTGAGCCATGGAGAGTGATATCAATCGTTCCAGCAGGTAAACCGACTGCGCCAAAGCGCCGAGTAATTTCTGCGCCCAACATAGTTCCCACTGTTCGATTAACGTTTCGAATTTCAGAGGCGATACGAACGGGCTCACCGTTAGTCAAAGCAACTTCTGAGAGCTTAATGAACTCATTATCCAGGGCGCCTTGAAGGCCGTGATCTTGGGTAACCATATTTTTACGTGCTCCAGCAATTGTTGGAGGTAGAAGCAATGGAGAGAGATCTAGTCCGCTTGCCTTCCAATGGTTGAGTGCATCTTTTGTCTCTAATACTTCGACTTGGCCGATAGCTTCATCAAGTGTTCTAAATCCAAGTTGAGCAAGCAATTCTCGGACTTCTTCGGCAATATATTCAAAAAATGTTTCAACAAATTCAGGTTGGCCTGAGAATTTTGCGCGCAGTTCAGGGTTCTGAGTTGCAACACCAACTGGACATGTATCGAGGTGACAAACTCTCATCATGATGCAGCCTGAAACAACGAGTGGGGCGGTTGCAAATCCGAATTCTTCAGCGCCTAGTAACGCAGCAATAACAACATCTCGCCCAGTTTTCATTTGACCATCGACTTGCACAACGATGCGATCACGTAAACCATTGAGCATTAACGTTTGCTGCGTTTCAGCCAGTCCTAACTCCCACGGAGCGCCTGCGTGCTTGAGTGAAGTAAGTGGAGAAGCACCTGTTCCGCCATCATGTCCGGAAATAAGTACGACATCGGCGTGCGCTTTAGAGACTCCTGCAGCGACAGTTCCAACGCCAACTTCGGCAACTAGTTTGACATGAACGCGGGCTTGGTTATTTGCATTTTTCAAGTCGTGAATTAATTGAGCAAGATCTTCAATTGAATAAATATCGTGATGAGGCGGAGGCGAAATTAGGCCAACACCTGGAGTTGAGTAACGTACTTTGGCAACCCATGGATAAACCTTGTTACCAGGAAGCTGGCCGCCCTCACCAGGCTTAGCGCCTTGTGCCATTTTGATCTGGATATCAGTTGCGTTTACTAGGTAATTACTTGTGACACCAAAACGACCACTTGCGACTTGTTTAATCGCAGATCGGCGCCAATCTCCATTGCTATCTTTTTCATAGCGATCTGGATCTTCACCGCCTTCACCACTGTTGGACTTTCCACCTAAGCGGTTCATAGCGATTGCCAAGGTTTCATGAGCTTCTTGTGAAATCGAACCAAATGACATTGCGCCAGTAGCAAAACGTTTCACTATTTCTGAAATCGGCTCAACATCGTCAATACTTATTGGCGTGCGAAGTCCGTCTTTGAAACTAAATAGGCCACGCAAAGTCATCAGGGATTTAGATTGGTTATCGATACGACTGGTGTAGCGCTTGAAAACGTCATACCGCTTAGCCCGTGTTGAATGTTGCAAGGTAAAGACTGTCTCTGGATCAAAAAGGTGAGGCTCACCTTCGCGGCGCCACTGATATTCCCCACCAATTTGTAGCTTCTTGGATCCGGGAACTTCCCCGCCTGGAGGATATGCAATGTGGTGACGCTTAATGGTCTCTTCTGCAATTACATCAAGTGACACTCCACCCAAACGCGAAGTAAGACCAGTGAAATATTCATCAACTACTTCACGTGAAAGACCAATTGCTTCAAATACTTGAGCGCCGGTGTATGAGGCAATGGTCGAAATTCCCATCTTGGACATGACTTTTAGTACGCCTTTACCCAGCGACTTGATGAGATTAGCGACGGCTTTCTCGGGTGTAATTCCCTTAATGACCCCTTGGCGTACCAAATCTTCAGCACTCTCCATCGCAAGGTATGGATTTACAGCTGCAGCTCCAAAACCAACAAGGAGCGCAATATGGTGAACTTCGCGGACTTCACCTGATTCAACGACAAGCCCAACTTGGGTGCGCGTTTTTTCACGAATCAAATGGTGATGCACTGCAGATGTCAATAGAAGTGAGGGAATAGGAGCATCTTCTGAGTCGCCATCGCGGTCTGATAAAACAATGATGTGAGCACCATCTTTAATGGCTTGTGAAACTTCAACGCGAATTTCTTCAATACGATTTCTAAGGGCTTCTCCCCCACCAGCAACCGGGAAAAGTCCGCGGACAACGTGTGCGTGAAATCCTTCTTGATCGCCTTCAGCATTTGCGTGAATAATTTTTGCAAGTTCATCATTATCAATCACGGGGAAATCAAGTGTGATTTGTTTACATGATTGCGGTCCGGGATCCAGAATATTGTGCTCAGGACCCAAACTACCGCCAAGGCTCGTTACTAACTCTTCGCGGATTGCATCAAGGGGTGGATTTGTGACTTGAGCAAAGAGCTGAGCAAAGTAATCAAAAAGTAGCCGCGACTTATCTGAGAGAGCTGCGATTGGAGTATCAGTTCCCATTGAACCAAGAGGTTCAAGTCCCGACTTTGCCATTGGGGCAACAATGATGCGTAACTCTTCCTCTGTATACCCAAATGCGCGTTGGCGGCGAACTACAGATGAATGCGGATAAATAATATGTTCTCGAGCAGGCAAATCTGCAAGCCTTACAAGACCTTCATCAAGCCATTCACCATAGGGATGCGCATCTGCAAGTTGATCTTTTATTTCACCATCTTCGATGATACGACCTTCTTCAACATCTACAAGAAACATGCGCCCAGGCTGTAAGCGGCCTTTACGCTCAATGTTTGCTGGATCAAAATCCAAAACACCAACCTCTGAAGCAAGAACTACCAAGCCATCTTTTGTTACCCAGTAACGCGAAGGCCGCAGTCCATTGCGATCCAAAACTGCTCCAAGTTGAAGGCCATCAGTAAAAGTTACACATGCCGGGCCATCCCAAGCCTCCATCAAGCTTGAATGGAATTGATAAAAATCTCGACGATTCTTCGGCATTGTCGAATGGTTTTCCCATGCTTCTGGAATCATCATCAAAATCGAATGAGGCAACGAACGACCACCCAGGTATAGCAATTCAAGTACTTCATCAAAAGAGGCAGAGTCACTTCCAGCCTGATCTACTATTGGAAATAGTCGATTTAAATCACCGGGAATTAATTCGGACTCAAGGAGAGCTTCGCGAGCCCTCATCCAGTTTCGATTTCCTTTAACCGTATTGATTTCGCCATTGTGTGCGATAAATCGATATGGATGAGCAAGTGGCCATGATGGGAAAGTGTTTGTCGAGAAACGGGAGTGCACAATTGCGAGTGGCGAAACGACACGCTCATCTGATAAGTCAGGAAAGAACTCTTCGAGTTGGCCTGTGGTCAGCATTCCTTTGTAAACAATTGTGCGAGTTGAAAGTGATGCAAAATAAACTGGGAATCCGTGCTCAGCGCGCTTTCGGAAACAAAAAGCTAGGCGGTCTAATTGCAGATCCTCTTCTTCATTTTTTCCAGAAATAAAGAGTTGGACAAATTTTGGCATCACTGAAACTGCGGTTTTACCAAGAGATTTAGCATTGGTAGGCACATCTCGCCAACCAAGAATTATTAATCCTTCTTCATCGGCAATGCGAGCGAGCGCATCCATATCTCCAAATGAATCGCTGATGAATGCAATTCCTGATGCGTAGAGTCCTGCGGCCGGCAAATTAAATGAGACTTCTTCACGATAGAACTGATCTGGGATACGAATAAGTATTCCTGCACCATCTCCGCTATCTGGTTCTGCACCAGATGCTCCTCGGTGTTCTAGATTGCGAAGTGCAGTTAGTGCTTGAGAGACAATCTCGTGAGTGGCTTTTTTATTTAGGGTTGCAACCATCGCAACGCCGCAAGAATCCTTTTCATTTCTAGGATCGTAAAGTCCTTGTGCAGCGGGAACCGTGCTAAAAAGAGTCATGATTCCGTACTCCTGTCTCACTCCGATGTACTTCAATCGGGACGACAGTGGCCCTACCGTTGAAAGTTAAATCTTCAACCGGTGGGAAAGGGTAGCAACTAGATGCCGGAAAGGTGAACTAGCGAGCCAATCCCTGCCGTAATGGCCATTCCGAGCGAGCCGCCAATTACTACGCGCAGCACTGTTGGAAGAAGTTTGGATCCGGCTAATCTCGAGCTAGTAAACCCTGTACCGGCAAGACCCACAACGGTGAAAACTACGATACTCGTAACTTTCGCGCCCATCGATGGAGCCAAAGCTCCCAGCAGCGGCACTAAGCCACCAGCCGTATAAGCGATAGCTGAGGCAACCGCTGCTTGAACCGGACGCGCCTTGGTGTGCTCAAATTGACCTAGTTCATCGCGTAGATGAGCCTCCAGCGCGTCTTTCTCATGCATGGCAGTAGCTACTTTTTCCGCAAGCTCTCGTGTTAATCCGCGCTGTATATAGATATGTACAAGCTCTTCAAATTCACCTTCTGGATCAATAGCCAGGTGCTCAGCTTCGATACGACGATCTGCCAACTCAATGTCAGTTTGAGAACGTACCGAGATGTACTCGCCAACCGCCATGGACATTGCTCCTGCTGCTATACCTGCACAGCCACCAGTAAAAATAAAGTCACTTTTTCCAGCAGCGGATATACCAATCATTAAAGAGGCTGTTGCCACTAAGCCATCGTTGGCACCAAGCACTGCTGCTCGTAGCCAGCCAGCTTTATGTACTTTGTGATCGAGATTGCGTTGAAAGACATCGTCTAAAGCCATGTCCTGACTCTATCGTGCCTTGCCACGGGATTTCTCTCGGAAATTGGGTGATTTCAATAAGAAAAAGGTAGACATGCACAATCCCAGCAAACTTACCCAGATATTGATTCGAACTCCACCTATCAGGTGAGCCTGGTCAATGCGCAAACTCTCGCACCCAAGTCTGCCCAGACAATAAAAAGCGATATAGCCAGTAAAGAGTTTTCCCGGTTTGAGTAGGTTCAAACGTGGAATCGCGAGTATCGCGATTACACCAAGTAGGCACCACAGTGATTCATATAAAAATGTGGGATGGAATGTTTGGTAATTTTCAAAACCTGCAGGCCGAAATTCGAGAGGGACTTCAAGCCCCCACGGAAGGTTAGTTGGTTTTCCAAACAGTTCGTTATTAAACCAATTGCCCCATCGACCAATTGCTTGTGCAAGCAATAGCGCCGGGGCGAGTGCATCAGCAAAGCGCCCAAAAGATAGTGATCGACTGGATTTCTTAAATACTAAATAGGAAACACCCACACCTGCTGCAACTGCTCCCCATATTCCCATGCCGCCTTGCCAAATCTTGAACGCATCACTGGGATGTCCACTCGAGCCGAAGTAGGCATCAGGTGAAGTGATAACGTGATAAAGCCTGCCGCCAACGATACCTGCCGGGATAGTCCAGATCGCAACATCAGTTATGTCATCGGAGTTACCGCCGGCTAACTTATATCGGCGACGCCCAAGCCAGAGCGCGGCACAAATTCCAAGCAGGATAGATAGAGCGTAAAAGTGCACGGTAAAAATACCGAAGTGGACCAGGCTTACGGGCGGCGCTGGAAAGTAACGATGCATGAAGGGCGGGTTACTTGACTCCGGCTTTTTGCAGATAAGCAGTGAAATTTGCCGGATTAAAATAGTCTTCTTGTGGCATCAATTTACCATTTACAAAGACTGTAGGTGTCGAGTTAACGCCCTGCTTTCGTGCATCGGTTTCAATATTGGATGTCCAGCCAACATATTTACCTGACGTTACGCACTTCTCAAAGTCCTTGCCCGTGATTCCAATAGACTTTCCAAGAATGATGAGTACTTGGTTATTCCACAAGCCAGAATTCTCTGTACTTGATTGATTGGCGTAAAGCGCTGTGTGGTATTCAAGGAACTTTCCAGCATCCGATGCGCAGGCGGCTGCGTTGGCTGCCAAAGTAGATTCAGGTCCGATGAAAGCCCAGGAATGGAAAACTGCATTAATCTTTCCAGAGTTCACGAGTGAATTGATATACGAACCATTTACGCCTTCGAAATTTCGGCAATTTGGGCACTGGAAGTCTTCCCAGAAATCGACGCGTACTTTAGCGCTTGGGTTAAAAGTAATCCCGTATCCATTAGCTGCAACGGCTGCAATTGGCTTTGCAGAGGATTTAGATGAATGGCTTGAAAATAAAGAAGCTCCTACTCCTGCAAGTACGACAAGCAAAACCATGCCAATAACAATGTTGCGCGTGATGTTATCTCCACCTTTTTGCTGAGCCATCTTTTTTCTCCTTGCATAGAATGTGAGTATTTCAAAATTCTTTCAGGTCTCCTAATTTACAGGAAAAAAAGGCGAGCTGCTCATATAGTGGGGTCTTCCCCATCGTTGAGCGCGCTCCATGGCGTGCTGGGCTTTCGATCGTAGCGAGAGGGCCCACTCTTTTTGCTCATTTTTTTAAGAAGAAAAGTAAGCAGAGCCAGCAGGAGTAGAAGCCCAATAATCTTCATTACTCGAGGACCTCGCGATGAAAACAACTCTTTTTACTCGTATGACATGCAACTCCCTGTTGATGGACTTGTAGCAGTAGTGAATCAGCGTCGCAATCATAGGAAAGTGAAACTAGCTCCTGTGTATTGCCCGAAGTTTCTCCCTTTACCCAGAGCGATTCTCTGCTTCTACTCCAATAGGTTACCTGGCGAGTTTGTAGAGTTTGTTCAAGAGCCTCTTGGTTCATCCATGCCAACATTAAAACTTCACCGGTTGTCTGCTCTTGTGCGATAGCAGGGATGAGCTCACCCTTTTTGAATCGTTCAAGTAATTCTGGCGGGACGTTCACCTGGCTATTCTGCCGTATTTCCAGCTAGAGGCGTACCGGATAACCTGATACTGCCAGGAACTTTTTCACTTCAGATATGCTGAAAGTTCCGAAATGAAAAACACTTGCTGCCAGCAGGGCATCGGCTCCGGCATCAAGTGCCTGTGCAAAATCCTCTAACTTTCCTGCTCCGCCGCTAGCAATTATTGGAACTGCAACCGTTTGGCGGGCAAGGGTGATTAGTTCTAAGTCATAACCTGCGCGAGTACCATCTGAGTCCATCGAGTTGAGCAGAATTTCGCCTACTCCTCTGGCTACTGAATTCTCGATCCACTCAACAGCATCAATACCTGCGCTTTTGCGACCCCCGTGCGTCGTTACTTCAAACCCAGACGCCGTGTCTGCTCGGCGAGCATCAACAGAAAGAACAAGAACTTGATTACCAAATCTATCGGCAATTTCATTTATTAGTTCTGGCCTAGCGATTGCCGCTGTATTAACTGAAACTTTATCTGCTCCTGCTCGAAGCAGTTGATTCACATCCTCAACTGTTCTAATTCCCCCGCCCACGGTGAGCGGAATGAAAACCTGTTCAGCCGTTCGCCGCACAATATCTAGAGTTGTAGCTCTCGCATCCACACTTGCTGAAATATCTAAAAAGGTGAGTTCATCTGCGCCTTCAACTCCATAGCGCCTAGCTAGTTCAACTGGATCACCGGCATCTACTAGATTTTCAAAATTAACACCTTTAACGACTCGCCCTTGGTCGACATCAAGACATGGAATTATGCGTTTAGCCAAAGTCATCGGGTTACCTGTAGCGCTTCCTGCAAGGTAAAAGCCCCGGCATAGAGCGCTTTACCAACAATTGAAGCTTCAACACCTATTTCTGTAAGGGAACGAATCGCGCGCAAATCATCCAACGTTGAAACACCGCCGCTTGCAACGATTGGTTTAGATGTTGCCCGACAAACTTCCCTTAATAGCTCCAAATTTGGGCCTGTGAGTGTTCCATCTTTCGCAACATCAGTAACGATGTATCGAGCGCACCCGTGTCGATCTAGACGAGCAATAGTTTCGAATAGATCGCCACCTTCACTTGTCCATCCCCGCCCCGCCAGAGTATGTCCGCGAACATCTAGACCTACTGCAATCTGATCACCGAATTCCCCAATTACTTTTGCCGTCCATTGTGGATCTTCAAGCGCTGCGGTTCCTAAATTTACGCGCGTGCATCCAGTTGCTAACGCTTTACGAAGTGAATCGTCATCCCGAATTCCGCCGGAGAGTTCGACCTTAATGTTTATAGAACCAATGACTTGCGCAAGAAGCGCGGCATTGCTTCCGATTCCAAATGCTGCATCTAAATCAACAAGATGAATCCACTCGGCACCGGCTGATTCAAATTCTCTTGCAATCTCTAGCGGATTTCCATACTGACTTTCTCGCGATAACTCCCCTTGTTCTAAGCGCACTGCTTGACCATTTTTCACATCTATGGCTGGTAGAAGTTCCAATTTCTTCATATTCGCTTAGCCCAATTCTGAATCAATAATGCTCCTGCGCTTCCACTTTTTTCAGGATGAAACTGTGTCGCGAAGATATTGTCGCGCTCTACTGCTGCAATAAATCGCTCACCGTAGGTTGTCCATCCTAATTGGGCATTTGGAACAACCTGCGTTGCGGCATAAGAGTGGACAAAATAGAACATCTCATCGTTAAGGCCCTCGAAGAAAGAAGAGCCGCATTCCACGTTATTCCAGCCGATGTGTGGAAGTACTGGAGCTTGCAAGCGATCAACACTGCCTTCAAAAAAACCTAAACCAGAGAAATTACCTTTCTCCGTTCCTTCGGAGAAGAAAATTTGCATTCCTACGCATATACCAAAAATTGGCTTCTTAGTCTCAACCGCTTGCCTGACTATGTCGACTCCACCGATTGACGCCAGCTGATCCATGCAAGCACCAAATGCTCCCACTCCAGGCACTACGCATGCGTCAGCCGAGAGAAACTCATCTTCCGACGATGTAAGTCGGACATCGTGTCCAGTTAATTCAAAAGCGCGTTGGGCAGACCTTAAATTGCCTGAACCGTAGTCAAGAATTGCGATCAAAGAGAGCCCTTAGTTGACGGTATTCCAGCTACGCGATTATCAACAGTGACCGCATCGCGAAGAGCGCGGGCAACTGCTTTGAACTGTGCCTCAAATACATGGTGTGCATTTCTTCCTTCGAGTACTCGAACATGCAGAGCAATCCTTGCTTCTGCCACGATTGATTCCCAAATATGGCGACCTAAGGTTGTGTCAAAAGTACCTATAAGTTCAACAATTTCTGGTTGACGATGAACAAGGTATGGGCGCCCCGATAAATCCACTGCGGCCTGTACTAACACTTCATCGAGGGGAACCATGGCATCTCCAAATCGGCGAATTCCATTCTTATCACCAAGGGCTTCTCGAAGTGCTTGCCCGAATGCAAGTGATGTGTCTTCAACCGTATGGTGAGAGTCGACATCAACATCGCCAACGGTCTTAACGCTCAGATCAAATCCACTGTGCTTGCCTAGTTGTGAAAGCATATGATCAAAGAATGGAACTCCAGTTTCGATATCGATTTGACCTGAGCCATCAAGATTTAGCTCTACCGTTACTTTGGATTCCTTAGTTTCACGAATAACAATTGCAGTTCTCTGTGTCATGAGGTTTCTACTTTCTGGTGGTTAGGAAGAGATTATTGCGCAATCTCTTGAAGAGCAGTTAAAAAGCGTTGATTTTCTGCTGGTGTTCCGACTGTCACCCGCAAGTAACCTTCTAGGCCAATGTCGCGAATCAGAATTCCACGATCCAAGAATTCTTGCCAGACAACACTTGATGGCCTGCTAAATCCAGAAAAAAGGAGAAAATTAGCTGAGCTTTCGATGCACTTCCAGCCAACCGCATTCAACCCTTTGACGAGGATTTCTCGTTCACTAAGCAGCTGGTTGATATCCCCTTGCATCAAAGAGGCATGATCGATAGCTACTTCAGCTGCCGCTTGAGTGAGAGCACTGAGATGATAGGGAAGCCTGGTGACCAATGCCGCATCTATCACGGCTGGGTTTGCTGCAAGGTAACCGACGCGAACACCAGCGAATGCAAATGCTTTACTCATGGTGCGCGAAGAAAGAATATGTGGATATCGGTTCATGAAAGTAACCGCAGAATCTTGGGAAGAAAACTCTATGTATGCTTCATCGACAACAAGTAGCGCACCTACTTCGCCCGCTGCTATAGCTAATTTATCAATCTCATCAAGAGGCGTAGATGTGCCCGATGGGTTGTTGGGGGTAGTTAAAAAGATGAGCGATGGCTTCTCTTTGCGAATTTGAGCGATAGCACGTTCAACATCAACATCAAATTCACTTGTACGTGCACCGGCAGACCATGACGTGCCCGTGATGCGAGCAATGAGCGGATGCACTGAGTACGACGGAGTGAACCCAAGAGCGCAACGCCCAGTTCCACCAAAAGCCAGAAAAAGCGTCTGGATAATTTCATTGCTCCCATTTGCGACCCAGATATTTTCTACACTTAAATCTGTTCCGCTTCGCTGGTTAACATAATCAGCTAATTTAGAGCGCAAACGCACAGCATCCCGATCGGGATAGCGATTTAGGTTAGCTGCAACTCCTTCAATTCTTTTTACAATTTCAGCCTGAACAATTTCAGGCATAGGGAAAGGATTTTCATTCGTATTGAGTTGAACTACATGTGAAATTTGCGGGGCACCATAGGGTGAAAGCGATTGTAAATCCTCGCGTAAAGGTAACCAGGCGGGCCAATTGGGTTTGGTACTCATTCGAATCTAGCTTTCATCGCTTCACCATGGGCGGGCAAGTCCTCTGCATTAGCCAGGGTTATTACGTTCTCTGCAATATTCCTAAAAGACTTTTCATCGTAGGAAATAAAATTGACACCCCTGAGGAAACTTTGCACCGAGAGTCCACTTGAATGACAGGCACACCCGCCGGTAGGTAACACATGGTTTGAACCAGCCGAATAATCCCCCAGCGATACTGGAGAAAATTCTCCCAGAAATACCGCACCAGCATTTCGAATACTTTTACTTACTGAAACTGGATCCCTTACAAACAACTCCAAGTGTTCTGCCGCGTATGCGTTAGCTACATCAAC
>CAIVOW010000019.1 GCA_903907665.1 uncultured Actinomycetes bacterium
ACCATTGGGTAACCAGCAAGTGGTCCCGATGTGAGTGCTTCTTTACAACCGGCATCTACTGAAGGGATATATTCTCTAGGGATACGTCCACCGGTTACTTTGTTAATGAAGTCATAATGCTTTTCGCCACCATCAGTGATTGGGTGAAGAGCGATTTGAACCTTAGCGAATTGACCAGAACCACCAGATTGCTTCTTATGGGTGTAGTCGTGACGCTCAACGGCTTTACGAATAGTTTCGCGGTAGGCAACCTGAGGCTTTCCAACGTTAGCTTCAACGTTGAACTCACGGCGCATGCGGTCTACAAGAATTTCAAGGTGAAGCTCGCCCATTCCAGAAATAACAGTGTCGCCAGTTTCTTCATCTGACTCAACGTGGAATGTTGGATCTTCTTCAGCAAGACGCTGAATAGCAATACCAAGCTTCTCTTGGTCAGCCTTTGTCTTTGGCTCAATAGCAACAGAAATAACTGGAGCTGGGAAATCCATTGATTCAAGAATGACCGGGTTAGCAGGATCGCAAAGAGTGTTACCTGTTGTAGTGTCCTTAAGACCCATAACAGCGATAATCATTCCGGCGCCGGCTGAAGGCATTTCTTCACGCTTGTTTGCGTGCATCTGATAAATCTTGCCGATACGTTCTTTCTTGCCGTTTGTTGAGTTAAGAACAGCAGATCCTGCCTCAAGGCGACCAGAATAAATACGTACGAAAGTTAATTTTCCAAGGTGTGGATCAGACATAATCTTGAATGCAAGTGATGAGAATGGTTCATCTTCTGAAGGCTGGCGATCGATTTCTACTTCTGGATCTCCAACTTTGTGACCAACGATTGACTTAATATCAAGTGGGCTTGGAAGGTAGCGGTTAACAGCGTCAAGCATTGGCTGAACGCCCTTGTTCTTAAATGCAGAGCCTGTAAGAACCGGCGTGAGCTTATCTGCGAGAGTTGCGCGACGAATACCAGCGATGATTTCTTCTTCACTCAAAGGTTGATCATCAAGGTACTTCTCCATGATTGAATCATCTGCGTTGGCAAGAGTTTCAACCATAAGGTGACGAGCTTCTTTTGCCTTCTCAACGAGATCGGCTGGAATCTCTTCAACGACGTAATCTTCACCCTTTTGAGTTTCTCCGCGCCAGGTAAGCGCCTTCATTGCAATGAGATCGACAACTCCAAGGAAGTCAGATTCATTTCCAATTGGAATCTGTAGAACTAGTGGGACCGCGTTCAGACGAGAAACAATCATTTCAACGCAACGATCAAAGTTTGCACCTGTACGGTCAAGCTTATTGATGAAGCAAATACGTGGAACGTTGTAACGATCTGCTTGACGCCAAACTGTTTCAGATTGTGGCTCTACGCCAGCGACTCCATCGAATACGCAGACTGCGCCATCTAGAACACGTAGGGAACGTTCTACTTCAACCGTGAAGTCAACGTGTCCAGGTGTATCAATAATGTTAATCAGGTTGCCCTTCCACATACATGTGGTTGCAGCCGATGTAATAGTAATTCCACGCTCTTGCTCTTGTTCCATCCAGTCCATCGTGGCGCCGCCATCGTGAACTTCACCGATCTTGTAATTAATACCTGTGTAGAAAAGGATTCGCTCAGTAGTCGTGGTTTTACCCGCGTCGATATGCGCCATGATTCCAATGTTGCGAACCGTAGCGAGGTCGATCTTCGTATCTGCAGCCAATTCTTTATCCTTTTCCGTTAACTATCTTTTTGAATATCTCGTATTAACTAACAACTACCAGCGGTAATGAGCGAACGCCTTGTTAGCGTCAGCCATCTTGTGAGTATCTTCGCGACGCTTTACAGCAGCTCCTAGGCCGTTGCTTGCATCGATTAATTCGTTCTGTAGACGCTCTGCCATTGAGTGCTCACGGCGAACGCGTGCGAAATCAACTAACCAGCGAAGGCCAAGTGTGGAAGCACGTGATGCCTTCACTTCAATTGGGACCTGGTATGTAGCTCCACCAACACGGCGGGAGCGAACTTCAACTGTTGGCTTGATGTTATCGAGCGCGCGCTTCAAGATGATAACTGGATCAGTTCCACCTGACTTCTCGCGGCAACCCTCAAGTGCTGAGTAAACAATTGCTTCTGCTGTTGAACGCTTACCGTGTAGCAATACGCGGTTGATCAGCGCAGTAACGACAGGTGAGTTGTAAACAGGATCTGCAACAACTGGGTTCTTGGTGACGGAGAGGAGGGGCGAGGAGCCGGG
>CAIVOW010000020.1 GCA_903907665.1 uncultured Actinomycetes bacterium
CCTCGGCTTAGCGGAATAAGAACTCGAATTCCACTTGGCAGCAGGCCAACAACCTCTAACCCTGGTGTGAAAGGTAATTCTTGTGGAGTTAAATAGCTATTTTCAACCTGATGTATATCGGCAAAATTAACACCTATTGCTTTAACTTGAACCACTGTTTCATGTAAATTCACCGTGGGTTCTGAAACTTCAACATACTTCAAAGATTCAGGTCCGCCAAACTCACCAACCAAAATACTTTTCATGAAAAGTACAGTACCTGCTTCTTATGAAGAAAAGTAACTTTACCTTTAGAAATAATTTCGTATCAAATTCTATTAACTTGTCATACACCATTATATTTAATGGGCCTCAGATTGGAAGTTCCCAAAGGGTAGCGATGGTGAGTTCGAGACCAAACCATCCCACCGCTTACTTGTTAACTAATTAGGCAAGGTCGAAGCGGTCTAGCTCCATAACTTTCGTCCATGCTTTAACGAAATCTGTTACGAATCTCGCCTTTGCATCACTCGAGGCGTAAACCTCGGAGAGCGCACGAAGTATCGAGTTTGACCCGAAAACCAAATCAGCGCGGCTGCCGGTCCAACGAACCGCGCCAGTCTTTGTGTCATGCGCCTGGAAAATATCGGTCGAGCCACCCTTTGGCGCCCATCCGATATCTAGCGCCAAGAGGTTTACAAAGAAATCATTTGTTAGCTTTCCGATTTCATTTGTGAACACACCAACGTTTGAACCATCGGTATTCGCGCCTAATACTCGAAGGCCACCAACTAGAACTGTCATTTCTGGTGCAGTTAGGTCAAGCAGTGAAGCTTTATCAACAAGTAAGAATTCTGCTGGTTGCGTAACCGCAGTTTTCTTAAAGTTTCTAAAGCCATCGGCATGTGGTTCAAGAAATGCGAAGGATGCAACATCGGTTTGTTCCTGCGTTGAATCTGCGCGCCCAGGCGTGAATGGCACGTTAACTGAACTGCCTGCATCATGGGCTGCCTTTTCTACTGCGGCAACTCCCCCAAGAACAATTAGGTCAGCGAGTGAAATCTTCTTGGCGCCTGCATTGAAAGCACTTTGAATCTCTTTTAGCTTTGTTAGAACTTTCGCTAATTCGGCCGGGTTGTTCGCTTCCCAATTTCGTTGTGGCTCAAGTGCAATGCGCGCACCATTTGCACCACCACGCTTATCGGTACCGCGGAATGTTGATGCTGAAGCCCAAGCGGTAGTGACAAGTTGGGAAATCGAAAGACCACTTGCGAGAAGGTCCTTCTTTAAACCTTCAATTTCTTGCGCATTAACCAATGGCAAGGTTGCCTTTGGAATTGGATCTTGCCAAATTAATTCCTCGGTTGGAACTTCAGAACCAAGATAGCGAATTGCTGGACCCATATCGCGGTGGGTTAACTTAAACCAAGCACGGGCAAATGCATCGGCAAATTCGGCTGGGTTTTCATGGAAACGTCGTGAAATCTTTTCATAAGCCGGATCAACGCGAAGTGCTAAGTCAGAGGTCAACATAACTGGCGCGTGCTTCTTGCCGGCGATATGTGCATCTGGAACTGCATCACTTGCAGCGCCGCCCTTTGGAATCCATTGTGTTGCACCTGCTGGAGACTTAGTTTGTTCCCATTCATATCCAAAGAGAACGTCGAAGTACGTGTTGTCCCAAGTAATTGGTGTTGGAGTCCAAGCACCTTCTAGACCACTTGAGATTGTGTTTGCGCCATTTCCAGAACCCATTGTGTTCTTCCAACCAAGTCCCATTTGTTCAATCGGCGCAGCTTCTGGTTCTGGGCCAACATATTTACCTGGATCGCCAGCACCATGCGTCTTGCCGAATGTGTGTCCGCCTGCAACGAGTGCAACGGTCTCTTCATCATTCATAGCCATGCGAGCAAAAGTTTCTCTTATATCGCGCGCTGAAAGAAGTGGATCTGGATTTCCGTTAGGACCTTCAGGATTTACATAAATCAAACCCATCTGAACTGC
>CAIVOW010000021.1 GCA_903907665.1 uncultured Actinomycetes bacterium
CCATATTGGTTTTGCCGAGAATAACGATCCCAGCTTCTTTCAGCCTTGTTACAACAGTTGCGTCGTAAGGCGGGCGCCAATTTTCAAGGATTTTTGAACCACATGTTGTAGGAATTCCACGTTGAACCATTACATCTTTCAATGCCAGCGGAACCCCGGCAAGTGGTGAAAGCTTCTCTCCCGCAGCGCGCTTTGCATCTACGCTTTTAGCTTGCTCAAGGGCACCTTCTTTATCGAGATAAAGAAATGCGTGAACATCGTCATCAACTTTTGCAATACGATCAAAATGTTCGTTGGCTAAATCAACAGCGCTAATTTCTTTAGCTTGTAAGGCAACAGACATTTCTGCTGCAGTTTTAAAGATAAAACTCACTCGGCATCACCTAAAATCTGTGGGACTTTAAAGCGCTGCTCATCTGAATCCGGTGCGCCCGAAAGCGCTTCTTCAAAAGTTAATGAAGGTAAAACCACGTCTGGGCGAACTACATTCTTGAGCGGTAGAGGGTGCGATGTAGGTGGAACATCTGCTGAAGCGGCCTCCTGAATACGATCAACTGCATGAAGAATTTGATCCATTTCAGAGGCAAGGTGATCGAGCTCATCAGAGCTCATTTCAATTCGAGCTAAGCGCGCAAGGTGGGCGACTTCTTCACGTGAGATTGCGGCCATGGTCCAACCTTATCGGATTTGACCAGTACCCCACACAATCCAGGTTGTCGTAGTCATCTGCTCCAGACCCATTGGTCCACGGGCATGAAGCTTCTGATTCGAAATGCCAATCTCTGCCCCAAAGCCCATCTGTTCCCCATCAGTAAATCTCGTTGAGGCATTTACCATTACGGCGGCGCAATCCGAGAGAGCAATAAATTGATTCGCTCGTTCGGTATTTTCCGTAACAATCGCTTCAGTGTGTTGAGTCCCGTACTTCTGGATATGGTCTGCGGCAGCGATGAGTGATGGAACGACTGCAACATTCATTTCAAGTGAGTTGTATTCGGTGAACCAATTGACTTCATCTGCGCTTTCAACCTGAAGATTTTCACGTTTAGCAATTTCTGAAGTGGTCGTATCGGCGTGTACTTTCACCCCTGCAGTTATCAGAGCTGTAAGAGCAACAGGTAAAAATTTCTCTGCCACAGAACTATGAACGAGAAGTGTTTCAGCAGCATTGCAGACACTTGGGCGGTGAGTCTTTGAATTCATCAAAATTGGTAGAGCTTTATCTAAATCGGCAAATTCATCAACATAAACGTGGCAGACGCCTGCGCCCGTTTCAATTGTTGGAACTGAGGAATCATCGACCACGCGGCGAATGAGTTCGGCGCTCCCTCGAGGAATTACAAGATCCACTTTGCCTCGGGCATGCAATAAATCTCCAACTGTTGAGCGATCAGCAGAGGATATGTTTTGGATTACATCAGGAGAAATTGAAGTCGCAGACAGCACTTCGCGCATTATTTCGACAAGGATCGCGTTACTTGAAACCGCGCTGGATGAGCCACGCAGTAACGCCGCATTGCCTGATTTCAACAAAATAGTTGCAGCATCGACCGTGACATTGGGACGGGCTTCGTAAACCATTCCTACTACCCCAAACGGAACGCTTACTTGTTTAAGTTCCAAACCATTTGCCAGTGTGCGTTGATTAAGTACTCTATTAAGCGGATCGGGTAGCGCTGCTACCTGTCTTGCTCCATCAGCCATTCCGCGAATTCGCTCGTCTGTAAGTAAGAGTCGGTCGACCATAGAACTTTGCATTCCAGATATCGCGGCGCGATCTAAATCTTCTTTGTTGGCAGCCAAGATGCGCGGAATATTTGACTCTAGGGCGTCAGCAATTTTGAGAACAAGCGCCGCGCGATCCGCACTTGAAGCAGCAATCAGAGTACGAGCTCCTTTTCGAGCCAAATCTGCTAACTGATTGACCGTGGCTGTTGCTTCCATTGTGTAAGCGTACGGGGAATAATCCACCTTATGAAATTCCTGCGCAAAACACTCGTGACAGTTCTAGTTCTGTACTTAGCTCTATGGGGCTTTACAAAGGTCATTCACTATCCCAATCCATATCAGACAGTGCGGTTGGGTCTGGCTCCGGCTTCAAAGACCCCCGACCTGATGCCGGCACAAACAATTGCGCCGTCCACGAACCCCATCACTCTTGCAACAGCAAATGAGAAAATGCCGGATACCGTTACATGGAATGGAAAACAGATTGCGTGGCAAGAATTTCTTAATTCCTCTTACACCAATGTCTTTCTCGTACTGAGAAATGGAGTATTGACCTACCAGTACTACCGCGATGGATTTACTCCGACTACCCGCCTACCTTCCTACTCGGTAGGCAAAACAATGACTTCAATAATGGCTGGCCAACTTATTGCCGCAGGAAAAATAAAAGAGAGCGATAAATTTGTTGACTACTTTCCAGAGTATAAAAATGGAACTTCTTTTGATCGCATAACTATCGGTCAACTTCTCGATATGCGCGGTGGTATTGGAGTAAGCGATAACTACCCAAGTGGTCCGCAGGGTTGGGGCGTTGGAATTGCGCAAATGTATGCGAACACAGATATTAATTGGTTTGTGAAGCACAATCGCAAGATGGCCTTTGAGCCAGGGTCCAAAGGTCTCTATCGGAGTGTGGATGCACAGCTCATTGGAATGGTAATCAAGAAAGTTGCAGGTGAGTCTGTCAGCGATTACTTCAGCAAAAACGTATGGCAACCTGTCGGCGCCCTTACTCCGGCTACGTGGAACGTGGACCATATTGGCGGTATAGAAAAGACTTTCTGTTGCTTTAATGCCGCAGCCGAAGATTATGCAAAAGTCGGCTTAATGGTGATGAATAACGGAATGGTTGGAAGTACGCGCGTTCTGGATTTGAATTGGATCAAGCGAATGAGTACTTCAGTCGAAGAACTCGATGGCTTTGGCTACAGCGCTTTCATGTGGCATCCATTCCCACAGATTGACATGATGGATGGTTTACATGGTCAATATATCTTTATTGATCGCGCTTCCCGTACTGTCATTGTAAAACTCAGCGATGTACCAACTGATATGAATCTAACGAAACAAACTTCTCAAGTAATGATGGACGTTGCAAAAAATTAGAGAAATTAGAGAAGTACGAGGTCATCCCTGTGTACGAGCTCGCGTTCGTACTCTGGGCCAAAAGACTGAGCTAACTCCTTCGTAGACTTTCCAAGCATTTTAGGAATCTCTGCTGCGTCAAACGCAACCAATCCACGTGCAACTACTTCTCCACCGAGGGAAACTAGTTCCACGGTGTCCCCTGAAATGAAATCACCCTCTACGCCTTTAACGCCTGCTGGAAGTAATGACACTCCTCGTTCACGTAACGCTATTACTGCGCCATCGTCAATAATTAATTTACCGCTTGGGGTTGATGCATGTGCCAGCCACAGCAATCGGGATGGCTTGCGATCATGTACTGCTTCAAAGAAGGTTCCTTCATCTTTGCCGGTGAGCGCCCCGCTGAGTTTTTCAAGTGAGGTCAAGAGCATGGAAACTCCGGCACCTGTTGCAATTCGCGCAGCATCAATTTTAGTAATCATGCCTCCGCTTCCAACACCTGATGAACCTACGCCACCTATTTGAACATCAACAAGCTTTGTAACGTCAGCAACTTCGGCTATACGTTTGGCGCCGGGACTAGATGGTGGAGCATCGTATAAACCGTCAATATCTGTCACAAGAACAAGAAGATCGGCCCCAATGAGATGTGAGACTAATGCGGCAAGTCGATCGTTGTCTCCAAATCGAATCTCTTGAACGCCAACAGTATCGTTTTCATTAATAATAGGAACAACACCAAGTTGGAGAAGTTTAAAGAGTGTTCGCTGGGCATTTTGATAATGCGCCCGACGGACAACATCATCAATTGTTAGTAGAACTTGCGAAGAGATTAGAGAATGTCGAGTGAACGCCTCGTTGTAATACGAGATGAGTAAGCCTTGACCTACAGAAGCAGCGGCTTGTTGTGTCGCAAGGTCTTTTGGGCGCACACTCATTCCAAGTGGTGCAAGCCCTGCCGCAATGGCTCCCGAAGAAACGAGAACGACTTCTTTTCCTTGGGAGCGAAGATATGAGACAACGTCGACAATTGATTCAACGTTTCGTTTATCTAGCTGCTCGCCAGCTTTGCCAGTAAGAGTTGATGACCCAATCTTGATTACGACGCGCGTGGCGCTGCCAATCTGATTACGCTTCACTTTTCTTACCTATTTACCGTCGATGCGTGGAGTGTGAGGATCTGCAACTTTATATTCCCATTGCATTTCAATTTCATCGTCTGTCAATTCTTTAACATCATCTTCGACATATCGACCAGCCCAAGGAGATTCAATACGTAAATCGCCTCCTCGAGGACCGGCGAGAAGTTCAGCGCCCGCTTCAATGGTTGGTTCCCAATCAAAAATTACTGCGTTATCTCCAACGCCAATTCGTACTTCATCCTTTGCCTTAGCCCCGGCCTTAAAGAGCGCTCTTTCGACTCCAAGTTGGGCAAGGCGATCTGCAAGGTAACCAATTGCTTCGGCATTGCCAAAGTCGGTTTGGCGCACAAAACGCTCAGGCTTATTTCCAGTAACAGAGAAAGAGCCATCTGCGTTAGCAACAACTGTAAAGCCGCCATCATTGACAGGTGTCGGACGAAGAACTATTCGCACCTTCTCAATCTTTGCCTCAGCTTTTCTATATTCTTGAATAATTCTCGCCATCGCGTATGTCAGTTCTTGTAAACCCATACGAGCGGCTGCAGAAATTTGATAAACCTCGAAACCACGAGCTTCCAGCGTTGACTGGACCATGTCAGCCATCGTCTTTCCATCTGGTAAATCAATCTTGTTCAAAGCGATAATGCGCGGGCGATCAGCCAAACCGCCGTAATGTGAAAGTTCTTCCTCAATGACATCAAAGTCTTTAATAGGATCTCGATCAGTCTCAAGAGTTCCGCAATCAAGTACGTGAACTAAAGCTGCGCAGCGTTCTACGTGACGCAAAAATTCAAGTCCAAGTCCCTTGCCTTGCGAAGCGCCAGGAATAAGGCCTGGAACGTCGGCCACTGTGAAACGAGTTTCGCCTGCTTGAACGACACCTAAATTTGGGACCAAAGTAGTGAAGGGATAATCTGCAATCTTTGGACGGGCCGCGGAAATTGCAGCAACCAATGAAGACTTTCCAGCACTTGGAAAACCGATAAGCCCAATATCTGCAACGCTTTTGAGTTCCAAAATTAGTGTGCGCTCTTCACCTGGTTCACCTTTAAGTGCAAAACCTGGAGCTCTACGTTTGCGAGAAGCAAGCCCAGCATTACCTAATCCGCCTTTGCCGCCTTGTGCTGCAATAAAGCGCGTACCAACTCCGACTAAATCAGCAAGGATATTTCCATGAATATCTTTAACGACAGTTCCGTTTGGTACAGAAAGAATTAAATCTCCACCATCAGCGCCGTTGCAGTAATCGCCATAACCTGGTCTGGCACTTAACGCTTTGCGATGAGGGGAATGGTGAAAATCAAGAAGAGTTGTTTCGCCCGAATCTACGACGAGAATAATGTCGCCACCACGCCCACCGTTACCGCCGTCAGGGCCACCGAGTGGAACAAATTTTTCGCGGTGAATGGAGACACAACCATCGCCGCCATTACCAGCAGAAGCGTGAAGCGTCACACGATCAACAAAAGTTGTCATTTTCCACTCCTTTACTTCCTAGTTTTTTGCTATCTAGTTTTTTACTATTTTGTCTGAGAAAAAAAATAGCGGGTCCGCATTCCGCGGACCCGCAAAGAAAGATCCGCTTTTAAACGAGTACCGGAACGATATTTACAACCTTGCGACCGCGAGCGCGACCGAACTCAACTGCACCAGCAGTCAGAGCGAACAAAGTGTCATCTTTTCCAATTCCAACATTTGCACCAGGATGAAATACTGAACCGCGCTGGCGAACTAGAATCTCGCCGCTCTTAACTACTTGACCGCCGAAGCGCTTAATGCCGAGATACTGAGCATTTGAGTCGCGACCGTTACGGGTAGAGGAGACACCTTTTTTACTTGCCATTTTTTATTCGCGCCTTTTCTATGACTAGTTCTATGACTTGACTACTTGTTAATTCCGGTGATCTTGACCTTAGTCAAGCTAGCACGAAAACCTTGACGACGACGGTAGCCCGTCTTGTTCTTGTAGCGAAGGATGTCGATCTTCGGACCCTTTGTCTCTTCAAGAACTTCGCCTGCAACCTTTACGGAAGCTAGGGCTTTTGGATCTGATGTCACTGTTGCGCCATCAACCAAGAGAACTGCAGGAAATGACACTGTTGCGCCAATTTTTGCATCGAGACGATCAACGATGATGGTGTCGCCTACGGCAACCTTCTCTTGACGACCGCCAGCTTTAACAACCGCGTACATACATTTCCCTACTTTTCTTCTGGATGGAACTCATGAAATACAAGAGCTGAGCTAGCAAGAGTTTCCAATCGGACTCTCTTGGGCAGGCGCTAAGGGTACGGAACACAGCCCCATAGGGTCAAACTGAGTAAAACTGAGTAAAGCTGAGTAAAACACTAGAGTTGAAGCTTATTCAGGCGTAATGATCCCCGTGCTGACTGCCCGGCGACGCTTTCGAGGGCGTGGAGCGCTCTGTTCGGGGGTGGATTCACTCGACTGAGTAGATGGTTCTGAATCGAGCGGTTCGGACTCTTCTTCGGCGTGGTCAGGCTCACTACTGTTTGAATCATTCGTTGGAACGTATTTCTGATCCAAATCCTTATCCAGCGCCACCTTACGTACTGGCTCAGTATGAATATGAATACCGCGGCCTCCGCAAGATTCGCAGGTTGTTGAGAATGCTTCGATGAGACCTTGTCCGATGCGCTTTCGCGTCATCTGTACCAGTCCAAGTGACGTCACTTCGGCAACTTGATGCTTTGTACGATCCCGGCCCAAACATTCAACTAGCCGACGTAAAACTAAATCACGGTTAGATTCAAGTGCCATATCGATAAAGTCGATAACGACGATTCCACCAAGGTCGCGTAGGCGAAGTTGGCGAGCAATTTCTTCTGCTGCCTCAATGTTGTTTTTAGTAACGGTCTCTTCGAGGTTTCCACCTTTACCAACAAACTTGCCGGTATTGACGTCAATAACCACCATGGCTTCGGTGCGATCGATAACCAAAGATCCACCAGAAGGAAGATAAACCTTACGATCAAATGCTTTTGAAAGCTGCTCTTCGATGCGATGTTCTGCAAAGAGGTCGCGTGGACCTGTCCACTTTTCAATCTTCTGAGTTAACTCAGGAGCAATATGTCCAAGGTATTCGTTGATGTCATCCCAGGCCTGATCACCTTGTACGAGAAGTTGGCGGAAATCTTCATTGAAGATATCGCGAATAACTCGAACGGTGAGGTCTGGTTCGCTATAAAGCAGCGAAGGAGCCGAAGTACTCGGATTCTCTGCCTTCTCTTGAATATCTTCCCATTGCGCTTGTAGGCGCTTAACATCACTAGAAAGCTCATCTTCGGATGCACCTTCAGATGCTGTACGTACGATGACGCCAGCTTCGTCAGGAACTAGTCCCTTGAGAATGCTTTTCAGGCGTGAACGTTCTTGATCTGGAAGGCGGCGGCTGATGCCACTCATTTCGCCACTTGGTACATAAACCAGGTAACGCCCAGGTAATGAAATCTGACTTGTTAGACGCGCACCCTTTTGACCGATTGGATCCTTTGTCACTTGCACAAGAACTGATTGACCGGTTTTTAGCACGTGCTCGATTTTACGGTTTGAGCTTTCTGCCATTCCTGCTGCATCCCAGTTAACTTCACCAGCATACAAAACAGCGTTACGACCCTTACCAATATCAACGAATGCTGCTTCCATTGATGGAAGAACGTTCTGGACTTTGCCAAGATATACGTTTCCAACATAAGAAATATTTGAATTCCGATTTACATAATGCTCAACCATAATCTTGTCTTCAAGAACTGCAATCTGAGTACGATCACCAGTTTGACGGACCAACATAATGCGATCCACATTTTCACGTCGAGCTAAGAATTCACTTTCAGTAATAATGGTTCCACGGCGACGAACGAACTCACGTGGTTCACGGTCACGTCGGCTGTGTCTATCGCGATCGCGGCCTCTATCTCCACGGTCCCCGCGGTCACGGCGTCCACTTCGGTCTTCTCGTGGTTTTACTTCTCTAGGCTCTCGAACTTTAACAACAGTTTTTACACCGTCTTCATCAATAATTTCTTCAGTGGCGCTAGCGTCTCCACCTGCTGAGCGGCGACGGCGGCGGCGGCGATGATTAGCTGCAGTATCTGAATCTTCTGTTGATGAGGAATCATCTGGTGATTCATCACTTTCATTTTCTGACGTTGAATCGGATCCTTCAGCGCGATCACCTGGACGTCTGCGTCCACGCCCACCTCGTCTACGACGACGACGTTCAGCACTTTCAGCAGTTTCAGTTGAGTCGCTCGCAGCTTCACTTGATTCTGCATTTGTCGCTGCGGCTTTTTTCGAAGTTACTTTCTTCGTAGCAGATTCAACTGGTGCTACCTTTTTTACAACTTTGGCTTTAGTTGCTTTTTCGGTGATTGGTGCAGCTTGAAAAATTGCTACGGGAATTGCAGCGGCTTTTTTAGTTACACGCTTTGGCTTTTCATCAATGATTGCGGGAATTGCCTCAGTTGTAGGAACTTTTGGAGTTTCACTGGCATCTGATGGAGTTCCGGCACGTGCTGACGACTTTTTGGTAGCGCGCTTGCGCGCACCTTTTGGCTCTGGAGCCATAAGATCAAATCCTTTTCATGTACCCCAACTACTGGTACTTCGTTTGGGCCTCTCGCTGTTGAGCCAGGGGCGGTACTCACACAAAATTCTTTTTGAACCTTGTCGCAAAAATTTAGCTTCGGATGCAATCTGAGCTATTAAGGCCGCACCCTGAGGGGGCCACTCGACGTATTACATGCGCGAACGCTGGCATAAGTATCGCAGAAGGGTTGGTAAATCGGCAATCCGGTGATATTCAAGCGTGTTCGCGCCCTATTTAGCGGCTTCTGACGTGAACATTTTGCAAAAGCCCGAACCCAACCAAATTAGCAAACATGCTCGAGCCCCCATACGAAACAAAAGGCAGAGGTACGCCGGTCATGGGAACCAATCCCATACACATTCCAATATTTTCAAATGTTTGAAATGCGAACCAAGCAATTACTCCTACGCATACCAGTCGACCAAATAGATCTGTGGTTCTTCGCGCAATCATGAATGCTCGAATAAAGATTATTAAAAAGCAAAAAAGAATAAAACCAGCTCCAAGAAACCCTAACTCTTCGCCGGCAACCGTAAAGATAAAGTCTGTCTGCTGCTCGGGCACAAAGCGACCATTTGTTTGTGGGCCATGAAAAAGACCTCGTCCAAGAAATCCTCCCGAGCCAATCGTGATACGCGATTGTCTTATCTGATAGCCACTTTGCTGGGGGTCGGCAGTTGGATCCACAAAAGATTGCAGCCGCTTTACCTGGTAATCGCTCACGACTCCCGCTTTAACCGCTCCAAAGCCACCAACAAGTGCAATTATCAGTAAGCCAACAATCCATCGTGAAGGGGCGCCGGAAACTGCAATGATTGTAAGAATTGCAGCACTGATGATTACAACAGTTCCTAGATCAGGCTGTAAAAGTATTAACAGAATCGGAACAGCCGATAGGCCAAGAGCTTTCATTACATCTTTATCTGTTGGATTCGCATCAATGTCACGCTTTTCTGCTAGCAACATTGCAATACCGACGATGATTGAGATCTTTGCTAACTCAGCTGGTTGCAATTGAAACCCACCTGGAAATGAGATCCATGCGCGAGCCCCATTAACAGTGGACCCAAGACCCGGGATAAGCACGATCGTTAGTCCAAGTACGCCAAGGCCCCAAACGATTGGTGTGTAGGCACGCAATAATCGGTAATCAACAAGAGTCGTGCCGTATGCAAGTAAAAGCCCAATAACAATATTAAGTACATGCCGCTTTAAGTAATACTCTGGATCTAGTCCTTGAGAAGCAAACCATGAGCGAGTGGCCGCCCAAACAAGAAGTGTTCCAATAATGAGCAAGGCCGCAACTGCCAGGCTGAGCCATGGGTCAAATCCAGAAAGATTTCGTCTAACTAAATCCGAGCGTGAGCGGCTGCGGATTGTTGAATTGAGTTGTCTCATTTCTTCCCCGCTTTCTTAGCCACCGCATTGAGAGTGTCAATCTTAGGAATAGTTGTTACCGGTCCACCTGCTGGGAATATTGCAGCGTTAGGGTCGACCCTATTGCCTTTTACTCCAAAGAGGGCTGAATAAATCTCCTTAACTCCGCCACCGGATGCGGTAGCACCAAAACCTCCTTGGCTCACCATCATGACAACTGCATATTGAGGTTTATCACTTGGTGCATAGGAAACAAACCATGAAGTGTCATCTTTGGCAGAACCATTGGCATTTCTACCCAAAACCTGTCCGGTTCCAGTTTTGCCACTTACTGCAACTGGGAAATTGGCAAAGAGACCAGCCGCAGTTCCTCTCGTAGCAACAGCTCGGAGAGCTCGGTGTAAGAAAGATAAATCCGATGAGGACGCTGGTATTTTTCCATTTACAACCGGCTTAAATTCTTTGACCACTTTCCCAAGTGGAGTCACAACTGCTCGTGCTACTTGTGGTTGATAGAGAGTTCCACCATTTGCGATTGCTGCGTACATGTCCACGAGTTGCAGAGGTGAAAGCAACGTATCTCCCTGACCAATCGAAAAGTTAACCGCATCACCAGCGCGGACTACATATCCATCCACACAATTCTCGTGAGCGATTGCGGTGAGGTACGGGGTCAAATCCTTCTTTAAAGCACGATTTTGGTAATTGCAGAAAAATCCCTTATTCGAATCCCAATATTTTTGCTTCCAATTTCTATCAGGTAACCGTCCAGTAGATTCATCAGGAAGATCTACTCCAGTTTTTTTCCCAACGCCAAATCCCTTGGCATTTAAAAAGAAATAATCTTTCACATTAGATTTTGGACGCAAACCACCATCGCGTACCCACTCATCATATGCAATCTGATACCAAATGGTGTCGCAAGATACTGCGATGGCCTGCTCCATCGAAATCTTGCCTTCATTTTTAGCTTCAAAATTCTTAAAGACTCTGTTACCAACTTGTACCGTGGCCGGACAGTTATAAGAAGAATTCATGTTATAGCCAGCTTTGGTAGCAGCCACAACCGAAAGCGCTTTAAAAGTTGAGGCAGGCGCATAGGTTCCTTGTATCGCTCGAGATAGAGCAGGAACGCCAGTCGATTCGCTAAATAAATCTTTCGCTTGCTGAATTGTCAAACCTTTTTGAAACATATTTGGGTCATAAGATGGCCACGAAGCCATAGCTAATACGCCACCGTTTTTAATATTCAACACAATCGCAGCACCAGAGTCTGCTTTGTAGCCCATCGATCGCGATTTTCGTACGGCTCCTGCTAATGCTTTCTCTGTTGCCGCCTGCAGCTTTGCATTCAAGTTGGTAACTAAATTATCTCCAGCAACAGACTGCGTATTTTGGGAGGTGCGCGTGACTGCTTCTTTTCTATCTACTATCACAGTCTTAATTCCAGGCGTGCCTCGTAAATATTTATCGTACATAATTTCTAATCCAGATTTGCCAACGCTCTCATTGCGATAGAAACCTTTAGCGGGGTCATTCAGATCTGCTTCTGAAACCCCACCGACATAACCCAGCACATGTACCGGAACTTCACCTGCAAGAGATGGATAGCTGCGAACCGGAACGGTTTGCGCGCTCACGCCTGCATAGATATCGGAATTTTCAAGTACAACTAGCGCCTGGGCTTGTGTTGCTTGTTTAGTGATTGGAATAGCTTGAAATCGAGTTCCATTCCAACAACCCGAACGCTTGCCAACCGCAAGTTCCCCACAGAGCCTTGTGCCTTGCCATAAATCTGGAAAGGGCAATTTCAATAACTTACTCACTCTCGTTACGACTGCAACACCTTTGTCGGCTTGCTTGTCGATAACGCTACGATCCACTGTGATTGCTAATCCTGGCCGATCCATCGCCATAGGTAATCCACTGCTATCTGTTATTGCCCCGCGTAAAGCTGGACTCACTATGTCTCGGCTTTGAATGCTAAGAGCCGCATTTTGATAGACAGATGTATTTGCAATTTGTAGATAAAAAAGCCTGCCAAGAAGTGCAACCATTAATGAGAGTATTAAAGTTTGAACTATTAATAGGTTGAGGCGTGAGCGCTGTGAACTCATGAACGCTCTCTCGAGGTCAGAGTTACTTCTCTAGCGCGGCGGATGAAGGGGAGAAATAATGGTGTAAAAAGAAGCGTCCAAACGAAATTACCTGCAACAACAACTAAAGCACGCGAAAGTGATCCAACGCTTTCTCCAAGCATCAAACTGACGACGAGGTCCATAGTTAAAGCAACTGCGCATGCCGTTGCGATGAAGAGGACAAAGGAAATTGGTTGAGAGGTGAAGTCTCCGACGTTTTCCATATTTACGGAGAATAAATATCCAACAATTGTAAAAATGAGCGCCCACTGACCGAATGCGCTTTGCGAAGTTGGGGCAAGATCAAGCACTAAGCCACCAATAAATCCCATAACGATTGCGCCATTTCGATCTTCCAGCGCAATCAGGCAGATTAATACCGCTAAATAGAGCGAGAACCCTGTAATCGGAAGATGAATTCTTGAAACAACTGATTCTTGCAAGGCGAAGATTACAAAGAGGAAAACTGTGCTAAGTCCGAGTCGTGTCGGAGTCATTTGGTTGCCTTGCTTGTCTTACCTGACTTACTTAAAGTTGGAGTTGGTGCTGGATTTGGCGCAGCGGAAGCAACAGCATCTGGCGTTGGAGTTGGAGTTGGAGTAACCAAAATTGTAATTGTTGCTCGAGGTGTTGGATTAATTGGTTTAACAGGCGCTGCCGTTGGGGCTTGAATTACAACAGACACCACGCCAAGATCGTTCAGGTTTGAATATGACTTTACGGTTGCCGTTTGAGCCAATGTCGTTGTGGTGTGATCAACAGCCGTAACAACTCCAACAGGTAGACCAGGAATATATGGTCGATTGTTATCGCTTCCGATTGAAATTAGTGAATCTCCGACTTGGACCGAACCAGTTGAATCTAAAAGTTCTAGCGTGTAAGTACTGGTTCCCTCCCCCTTGAGAACTCCATAACTCTGCGACCTTGCTAGGTGCACTCCTATTCGAAATGTTGGATCGCTCATCAAAAGTACGATAGCTGAATTAACGGTCACTTCTTTAACAACACCAACTAGTCCATTTTCTGAAATTACAGTCATGTTCCTGCGAACACCGCTTTGTGAACCAACATCAATAGTGATTGTTTGACTAAATGTAGATGCAGATCCTCGGCCAATAACTCGACCAGAAACTACTTTGTACCCACCTCGAGCGGCAAGATCAAGGGCTCCCTTAAGTTGTTCCAGCTGGCCCTTGATGTCAGCGTTGAAAGCAGATTCTTTTTTAAGCCGGGCTGCAGCACTCTTCAGATCAGCATTTTCTGCCTTAATTCTGCCAAAGTTCTTCACATCACTAAAAAATCTACCTACTGGCGCGAAAATATCAGCAGATGCTTTTTGAATAGGGGAAAGAACGGCTTGAGTTACATTGCGAGATCCCGACGTTATACCAACTCCGCGTAAATCAAGAGTTATAAGTAAAAGTGAAGAAACTAGAAGAATGACGAGCAGGAGTCTGGAACGATTACTCCCGCCACGTGCCATCAGAATCTCCTTGCTACGCCACTTCTACAATCAAGAAAATTTCTACAATATTAACGGCGAGGTTCTGAAATCAGGACCTTTTCAAGTACTTCAAATTCCTCAATACACTTTCCTGAACCTTCAGCAACAGCATTAAGTGGACGTTCACAGATATGGACTGGCATTCCAGTTTCGTGGCGAAGTCGCTCATCCAGACCGCGTAGCAGTGCGCCGCCACCAGTCAGAACGATTCCACGATCCATCAAATCACTGGCTAGCTCAGGTGGAGTCTTATCCAGAGTGCTCTTAACAGCATTAACAATCTGATTGACAGGCTCTTCGAGTGCTTTGCGAATATCTTCAGCTGATACGAGAATCGTCTTTGGCAATCCAGTAGCAAGATCGCGGCCACGAATTTCTGCATCTGGCTCATTGGGTAGGCGATATGCCGAACCAATTGCCATTTTGATTTCTTCAGCCGTACGCTCTCCAAGGAGCAGTGAGTATTCACGCTTTACCCAATCAATAATTGCTTGATCAAGTTCATCCCCGCCAACGCGAATTGAAAGCGCGGTAACAATTCCACCTAAAGAAATAACTGCAACTTCTGTGGTGCCGCCACCAATGTCAACGACCATGTTGCCAGTTGGCTCATGGATAGGCAGACCTGCACCGATTGCTGCGGCCATAGGCTCTTCAATGATGTAAACCTTGCGCGCACCAGCTGCGTACCCAGCATCTTTCACTGCGCGTTGTTCAACGCCAGTAATTCCTGATGGAACGCAAACGACGATACGTGGCTTAGCAAGATAACGACGCTTATGTACCTTTTGAATGAAGTAACGAAGCATGCGCTCTGTTGTATCAAAGTCAGCAATGACGCCATCCTTAAGTGGACGGATTGCAACAATATTGCCAGGTGTTCTACCAATCATTCGCTTGGCTTCAATTCCAACTGCAAGGATTGCGCCGGTATCTTGGTTAATAGCGACAACCGAAGGCTCGTTAAGAACGATTCCGCGACCACGGACATAGACAAGAGTGTTAGCGGTTCCAAGATCAACAGCCATATCGCGGCCTATGAAATTCATGCGTGACGGTTTCTTCTCGTCCATTTCGTCTTTCTTCCTCATTGCTTCAATTCCTTTATCTCGGGGAACCAGATATTTATTTCACGCTCAGCAGATTCAACTGAATCTGAACCATGGACAATATTTTGAACAACTTTCGTACCTTGATCTCTCGCAAGATCCCCACGAATCGTTCCAGGTTCAGCTGTCGTAGGGTCGGTGGTGCCTGCTAATTTTCTAAATCCTTCAATCACGCGATTACCTTCAGCGATGATTGCCACAACCGGACCTGAGAG
>CAIVOW010000022.1 GCA_903907665.1 uncultured Actinomycetes bacterium
CAAGCTCAACTTTACGAGTTTCATCCTTAGCCACAACCCATGGTGCTTTCTCTGTTACAAATCCATTAACTTGCTTACAGAACTCCATAACCGCATTAATTCCACCTTGAAAATCTAGTGCGCAAATTGCTAAATCAGCTTTCAGAACTGTTTCTTCTAGCGACTTTTGCAAGGCTGATTCTTGTGCAATTGCAGGAATAACTCCGCCACAATATTTCTCAATCATGGCAATCAGCCGTGAAGCTAGATTCCCAAAATCATTTGCCAGTTCACTTGTATATCGTGCGTTCATATCTTCCCATGAAAAAGATCCGTCTTGGCCAAACGGAATTGCACGTAAGAAATAATATCTAAAAGCATCTACACCAAAATGATCAGTGATGTCAGCCGGAGCAATGCCTGTAAGTTTGCTCTTGCTCATCTTCTCTCCACCTACAAGTAACCAGCCGTGGGCGAAAACTTTTCTTGGCACCGGCAAGCCCGCTGCCATCAACATCGCAGGCCAAATAACGGCATGAAAACGCAGAATATCTTTCCCTACCAAGTGCACGTCGCAAGGCCAAGTATCCGCAAATTTCTTTCCACCTTCGGAAGCGGGATCATCGCCAAGCCCTACTGCAGTCGCATAATTTAGGAGCGCATCAAACCAAACATAAATAACTTGGTCGGTATCCCAAGGAACAGGAATACCCCAATCAAAAGTAGAGCGTGAGATAGATAAATCTCTCACTCCACTCTCTAAAAATGCGACAACTTCATTGCGAGCACTTGCCGGTTCGCACGATTCCGGATTATTTTTATAGTGTTCTAGAAGCTGTGGAACAAAAGCTGAAAGCTTAAAAAACCAATTATCTTCAGATAACATCTCGACTGGACGGCCATGGATTTTACATTTACCTTCATCTAAGTCGCCAGGCAGTTTGAATTCTTCGCAGCCAATGCAATATGGGCCTTCAAACTTTCCTGCATAGATATAGCCGTTATCTTTTAATAATTGCATAAACCGCTGAACGCGCTCTTCATGGCGAGGTTCAGTAGTGCGGATGAAATCATCGTTTGCAATATTTAACGCTTTCCAGTTTGGCTTCCAGGCCTCTTCAACAAGTCGATCACACCACTCTTGAGGAGAGACCTTATTGTCGTTGGCGGTATTCATGACTTTCTCGCCATGCTCATCTGTGCCAGTTAAAAACCAAACAGACTCACCTTTTTGGCGATGCCAACGCGTAAGAACGTCCCCGGCGACAGTTGTGTACGCATGCCCAATATGAGGGGCATCATTCACATAATAAATGGGGGTCGTTAAGTAAAACGACTTTTGCGTTGATGTCATTAGGGAATCTTATCCTTTTTTATTATTGGTTTTTTGACTCACCATTGCATCAAATACCGTGCGCTTTGCTACACCGACCTCTTTCGCAACGGCAGCGATAGCCTCTTTTCGCGCCTCACCAGCCGACTCTCGTACCAGAACTTTGCTCACAAGCTCATCATCCGTGAAAGTTCGAGATTCTGGGTTAAATCCCTCAATAACAATTGTTAACTCACCTAATATTTCTTTAGATAGAGCCCAATCCAAAATTTCACGTATCGGACCTCGCGCAACTTCTTCATATGTCTTAGTCATTTCTCGGCAAACAGCAATGCTTCGATCGGCACCAAAAGCTTTTTCCATATCTTGAAGTGATTCAACTAAGCGATGTGGTGCTTCAAAAATGATTATGGTTCGTTCTTCTTCGGCGCGAGCTTCATACCAGGCAAGTCGAGTACCTGAACTCCGGGGAGGAAAACCATCAAAACAAAAAGTGTCGCTCGGGAGGCCAGAAAGTAAAAGGGCTGTAGTTACCGCACTTGGCCCGGGCAGTACCTGAATCTGAATTTTTCTACTAACAGCTTCGCGCACCAATCGATATCCTGGATCACTAATGCCGGGCATCCCAGCATCACTCACAACCAAGAGATCTTTACCTGTTTCAAGAATTTCAATTAAACCCGAAAGCCGTTCGATTTCATTACCTTCAAAAAAGGATATTACTTTTGCTTGGTGTCGAATCCCTAAGTCCTGGCATAACCGTGCAAAGCGACGCGAATCCTCGGCCGCAACATATTCGACAGATTCAATACATTCTTTGAGTCGAGTCGAAGCATCACCAGAGTTACCCAATGGAATAGCGGCCAGTATTAACACCGACATATTCTCGCAGGCTCTAGGCTAAGCACATGACCGTATCTCTAGCGAAGGCCAAAAATGGCCTCACCGCCTTAGGGTTCACGCTCCTCGCCCTCGCATTTCGCTTATGGAACGTAGGTAGCCCAAAGGGATTCATCTTTGACGAGCTCTACTACGCAAATAACGCGCACTCCCTCATAAAGCATGGTGTTGAGCTACACGGGGATGGCCAACCAGAATTTATCGTGCACCCGCCAGTAGGCAAATGGCTTATTGGGTTAGGAATAAAACTCTTTGGGTTTAACGAATTTGGTTGGCGATTTGCATCAGCAGTTGTCGGGTCTCTTGCCGTTGGATTAATTTACTTGGCTGCAAAAGAACTATTTAATAATTACTTCCTTTCGTGCACCGCGGCAATTTTGACGATTCTAGATGGAATTCATTTGGTGCTTTCTCGCACTGCACTTTTGGATATATTCCTCATGTTCTTCATTCTCCTCGCTTTTTATCTCATTCTTATTAGTAAACCTTGGTTGGCTTCACTATCCATAGGTCTTGCGCTCGCAACTAAATGGAGCGGTATTTACTACATAGTCGCCTTTGGAGCATTTTTACTTTATTCAGATTACCGCCAAGAAAAAGCGCTAGAAACTGAACACCCTATTCGTGAAGTGGCAATAAGAAAATTATGGAAGCGTTTTATTCAATTTGCAGTTATTCCAATCGCGACATATATCGCTTCGTGGGCAGGTTGGTTCATCACATCTACAGGATGGGATCGGAGCTGGTCAGGTTCGGCTGTTAAATCTTTTATTCACTACCACGCTGAAATGTGGAACTTTCATACTCATCTGACTACGAGTCATCCATATGCAGCCAATCCATGGAATTGGCTCTTCATGGGTAGGCCTACTTCGTTCTTTTATGCCACGCCTAAAGGTTGTGGGACTTCATCGTGCTCGCAAGAAATTTTTGCACTTGGCACGCCGATTTTATGGTGGACCGGCCTGATTGCACTGTTCATAACATTTGGATACTGGGTAGCTCGTCGCGAATGGCAGAGTGGATTAATTCTGCTTAGCCTCGCTGCTGGATATGCTCCATGGTTCTTAATTCAAAAACGCACAATGTTTACTTTTTATGCAATTGTTTTCGAACCATTTTTAATTTTGCTAATTGTCTTCGCTATTTCTAAATTCCTTGAATCTGGGGAGTCGGAAGAATCAGAAGAGTCAGAAGAGGAGAACGTAGTTCGGCCCTGGCGTTTATACGTTGTATATGGCTATATTGTTTTGGTTGCGCTCAATTTTTGGTATTTCCTACCACTTTATATTGGGAACATAATTAGTTACAGCTCTTGGTTTCATCATATGTGGCTGCCTTCTTGGATTTAAAATTTACTCGTTAACAGCCCGTCCATTATCTTTGGCAGCAGCCTCAGCAAGTTCTTGATCAAATAGCTCACTTCGCGCGGGAACATCAAGCGCTTTAAGCAACTCTTGCTCAGCACTCCATACGCCTGGAATTGTGAGATCAATAATGCGCTTCGGGGTAATCGCCTTCGCCGCAGTTGTGTATGTAGGTCGCGGGACACTTACTGGATCCCAACCAGGTTCACCTTTAGGAATCACAACTACACCAGAACGTTCAGCTCGCTCTGAAAGTGGGATCCAATGATCGTTCTCACCTTGTGTATGTGGATTTTGTGAATAACTAAGTGGCGAGGTTCGAATTGGTGTCTGCGTAATTTTCTCTATTGCCTTTAGGCGTCGTATTTTAAGTTGTGATGCAACAACTTGCCGGCGAACATTTACAAAATAAATTGCAAGCGCGGAAAAGGGGATAAGAAGCATTGACCATGCGATAAAACCTAGAACCGCAATTATGAATGAAGCCACAAAAAGAGCCGTCAGCCCAGAAAAAATAGTTCTTCGTTGCGTGATTTGCTTTCGTTGTCTCTCTTTTTCTTCAATATCTGGCAGGAAGGAGGTGGACTGTGAACCTACAACTTTCATTGCCGTTTTGAATTTTTCGCCACTTCGCCCAGACGAATCATCGTGGGTGGATATCCATCGTGGAAGAAAATATGCGACCCACATACCAATGATGATGAGGTAGATGAGCCCAGATGCCATGGGTAAAAAATATCTTCTTATGACCCGAAAAATGGGGATTTAGACCACTATGTCCGTTTTAAATATTTGGGTTTTCTTTAACAAAAGTACTGTGGTCTCGCCAATCCCCATTGATATGTAAGTAACGAGGTCGAAGGCCTTCGTAAATGTACCCAGCCTTTTCTGCAACCTTTTGCGATGGCGAATTCTCGGGGCGCAGATTAATTTCTATCCGGTGCAGTTTCAGCTCTGTAAAAGCATAGTTTGTAAGGGCAGCGACTGCTCTGGTTGTGTATCCGCGATTGGCATATCGCTGATCAATCCAATAACCAATATGCCCACCTCGATAAGCACCAAAGGTAACTCCGCCAAGAGTTACTTGCCCAATAAATCTCTCTTGGGCTGTCTCTTTGACCCAGAGCCCAAATGAATAAGATCGCCCGGCTCGAGCTTCTTTGTTTTGGAAATGAATCATTTCTGAATAGGTCGGCAGCGGACTTTGACCTTCAATGTCGGGACGAGTCGCCTCCCACTCATTTAGCCAATCTCGATTAACTCGTCGTACCTGATTCCAAATATCTCGATCTCGATAACGCAATAAACGAAGCGTGATTTCCTGATCTTGAATCTGTGGTCCCCGAAAGAACATTAGGTGGCTCGCTCTAGCAGGATGACATCCACGATTTCACCCTTTACCGCGCCAGGTGAGTCCCCGGCAATAGCTATGAGCCCTTGGGCATCTGAAAGCGTTGCCAAAGTTTCTTGGTCTGCCAGCGCCGTCACTGTTAATTTTCCATTTTGAACAATCGAAGCTCGCACAAGTGATGTTGTACCAATCGGAGACTCAATATCGTGCGTAAGGGTAGCTTTCAAAATAGTACGGTGAATATTTGCAGCTCCAAGCATTGTACGAATCATTGGACGAACGAAGAGTTCGGCAGAAAGATAGGCTGCGATTGGATCTCCAGGAAGTGTTATCACCGGAGTTTTATCAGGCCCAATTGTTCCAAAATTATGGCGTCCGCTATTTTCAATATTTGGAATAACTGTCGTTATTTCACCCATTTCACTTAGTACGGCGGTAATTAAATCAAAAGATTCATCTTGGCTTTCGCCACTAATCACAATGAGGTCGGCCCGAACCAGCTGATCCTCGATAACCATTTTGAGTTGCTCATGATTTTCTGGAATCGAATGGACTCGATAGCCCATCGCTCCAGCCTCTTTCACAGCCGTGGTCAACATCCAAGAGTTTGACTCGTATTCATCTTCGGAATCTTCTAACCGATTACCGGGCTCGACTAAATCATCGCCAGCAGAAATGACAACAACGCGTGGGTGTGGTCTTGTCGGAAGATGGTCTAAACCAATTGAAGCGGCTAAGCCAATCTGGGTTGAACGAATTCTTGAGCCTTTTTTCAGAACATGGCGATCTCCAGCATAAATATCTTCGGCAAGAGTCGCTCCGTGTGCATCCAAGAGCGGCATATCAAATGATTCAAGTGGGGTCGAAATCGCCAAGAGTTGAACGAGAAATTCATTCACCCCTAATTGCTTTTTCATGCTCAAACCTTACCCACAGAGCTAGCGCTTTTCAGTTAAGCAACTCCTTTTCCCTTAAAGTAAGCCTGTGAGTTTAGAAACTTCCAAAGCGGCCCTACGCAAAGAATATCGCCGCTATCGCACTCAGCTTTTTATCGATGATAGCTGGCTCCATATTCTCAACTGTAAAGAACTTGATGGAGTAACTCATGTAGCTACCTATATTTCCTATGGAGTAGAGCCTCAAACTCGCGACATCAATCTGCAACTACTAGCGAGTGGACGGGTCGTGCTAGTACCCCGCATGTTGCCCGATAAAGATCTTGAGTGGGTTGTGTGGAATGGTGAAAGTGAACCAACAGGGAACGCTTTTACCGATAAAGAAAAAATTGGCGCCGTGATAATTCCAGCACTACACATAGATCAGGAGGGTAATCGGCTTGGTCAGGGTGGTGGCTCATACGATAGGGCCCTTGCACAATTAAGAGCTGGAAGTGTTTGGAAAATTGCACTGATTCACTACGGTGAATTAACTAGCGATGTGCTCCCACATGAACCACATGATCAGAAAGTTGATGCTGCGGCAACTCCCAATTTGGTGGTTAGGTTTAAATAAGTTTTTACGTAATTATGTAAAGAGATGAACAACGTCACCGGAATAAATTTGGCGACCATCTTCAAGTATTAGTTCCCCTTTTGCACCGATCTCTGTAGCGATACCCTCTTGCGCCTTCTCTTGTGTACCTTGGATTTTTACTTGCTTACCAAGTGTGTAAGAGTGATCTATATAGACGGCTGAAAAATCGACGTTGTTCTCCCACTGTGAAAATATATGTGAGAATTCTTTGAGAATATTCGCAAGGTAATTATTTCGATCTAAATTACTTATCCCAAGTAAAGCGAGCGAAGTGGCGGTAGGTACTGGGAGCTCATGCTCACTCATAGAAAAATTAATCCCAGTTCCTATTATGACGCCTTTCTCGTGAGTCTCGGTAAGTATTCCTGCAACTTTTCCATCTCTTGCAGATTCAACCGCAAGTAAATCGTTTGGCCACTTTGTATAAAATATAGATTTTTCTTTATTTAAAACTTTTTCAAGTGCAATTCCCATGAGAAGCGGTAACCATCCCCATTCGGAACGATCACGTGTTGGTTCAACATAGAAAGAAAAGAGTAGTGACTGTGATTTATTTGCTTCAAAAGTACGATCAAGTCTGCCGCGCCCAGAACTCTGAAATTCTGCTGCAATAACTTCCCCGTGAAACGGTTTCTTCGATTTAAGATATGTTTGCGTAGAATCAATTTCATCTACAACCGATACCTGCCAGTAGCCATCTACCAGTAGGTAGGCGAGCTTCTTCACATCAAGAAGTGAGACATCTTCGCCTGTCATTACATTTCCTATTTCTAATAGGGGTCCTTCCCTAGTACCTTAGACCCGTGACTGATGATATTCGTACAACCAAAGGCAAGCTCAGTGATTTACGCAAAAGGGTCGAAGCGTCTCAAAACGTTGCTTCAGAAGCCTCCTTGGAAAAGCGTCGCGCTGCTGGCAAATTAACTGCTCGCCAGCGCCTTGATCTCTTGCTCGATGAGGGCTCCTTCGTAGAATTTGATGCATTTTCAACTCATCATGCAGATCGATTTGGAATGGATAAAAGCCATCCGTTGGGTGATGGAGTTGTTACTGGATACGGAACTATCGATGGTCGCACTGTTGGCGTTTACTCGCAAGATTTTCTCGTACTAGGCGGAAGCTTGGGCGAGGTAATGGGTAAGAAAATCACGAAGGTAATGGATTTCGCCTTGAAGAGTGGTATCCCAATGATTGGACTAAATGATTCTGGTGGAGCGCGAATACAAGAAGGTGTCGCATCGCTTAGTCAGTACGGCGAAATTTTCAAACGCAATGTTCGCTCTTCTGGAGTTATTCCCCAAATTTCGGTCATTCTTGGACCATGCGCTGGTGGAGCGGTGTACTCCCCCGCAATAACAGATTTCACAATCATGGTAGATGAAAAATCCCATATGTTTATTACTGGGCCAGATGTAATTAAAGCTGTTACAGGTGAAGATGTCACGATGGAAGAACTCGGTGGAGCGAGAGCGCATAATTCAAAAACCGGAAACTCGCACTATCTTGCAGAGACCGAAGAAGAGGCGCTGGAATATGTAAAGGCTGTTCTTTCATATCTTCCTAGTAATAACCTTGATGATTCACCAATATTGCCAGCCACCGAGTCCATGGATAGCGCACCAACAGATAGAGCGCTAGATTCCTTGATTCCAGATGATGCAAATAAGCCGTACGACATTCGCACCATAGTCGAAGCGATTTTGGATGAAGCAGATTTTCTTGAAGTGCACAGTCTCTTTGCGCCAAATATTCTTGTTGGTTTTGGTCGAGTTGAAGGCCACTCGGTCGGCATAATCGCAAATCAACCTTCTCAATTTGCTGGAACACTTGATATCGATGCATCAGAAAAAGCTGCGCGATTTGTTCGAACCTGTGATGCTTTCGGAATTCCAGTTGTCACAATTGTTGATACACCTGGATTCCTCCCCGGAACTGAACAAGAGTGGAATGGCATTATCCGCCGAGGAGCAAAGCTTCTCTATGCCTACGCCGAAGCTTCTGTTCCACTCGTTACAGTTATTACTCGTAAGGCTTACGGTGGTGCTTACATTGTTATGGGCTCAAAGCACTTGGGCTCAGATATCAATCTTGCATGGCCTACTTCGCAAATCGCAGTTATGGGCGCGCAAGGGGCGATCAATGTCCTATATCGCAAGGAAATTGCTGCCGAGCCAGCTAAGTCCAAAGAGTTATTAGATAGCTATGAAGAAGAACTACTCAATCCTTATATTGCAGCCGATCGTGGTTTTATCGATGCTGTTATTGAGCCTCATCAAACTCGCCAAGAAATCACGAAAGCTCTGCGTGCTTTACGTAATAAGCGGGTAGATCTACCGACTCGTAAACACGGAAATATTCCGCTTTAACGCCATGGCAATTATTCGTCGACGGAGAAAATTTCGTAAATTTACAGTGCTTTCCGGAACCGCTACTGGCCCGGAAATGAGCGCGCTTCAAATTGCACTTGAAGAGATTGAACGAAATCAGCATCCTAATAAGGCGTATCGAGGTTCTTGGAGCCGATTGAAAGTTCAGCAGTCTCTGCCTCGTAAATGGGGCACTACAGCATCATGACCAGACGCGTCATATTGGCTTCTGCCTCGCCTTCACGAAAACGACTACTTGAATCAGTCAACATTGATTTTGATGTCCTTGTAAGTGGAGTTGATGAAGAAAATCCTGAGATTACCAGGCTTACACCTTCCGAGATGGTGATAGCACTTGCAATTATGAAAGCGCACACCGTAAAAAATACTTTCGATTGTGGAGGTAATTCACTCATAATCGGTTGCGATTCAACATTTGAATTTGATGGTCAATCTTTAGGTAAGCCAGTTACGCCTACCATCGCGATTGCGCGGGCCCGCCTGCTTAGCGGCAAGAGCGGTTTACTGCATACTGGACATTGTGTGATTGATACTGCCCAAGGTATCGAAGTCTCTGATATTTCAACATCGAAAGTTCACTTCGCAAAGATGAGTGATGAAGAAATTGAGCGTTACGTAGATTCTGGTGAACCACTTGAGGTTGCTGGTGGATTCACTTTGGACGGACTCAGCGCACCGTTTATCAGCCATATCGAAGGCGATCCAAGTGGAATTATTGGACTCTCCCTACCGACGCTTCGGAAAATCGTAATTAACCTAGGCTTGAAGTGGTCAGACCTTAGTAAAGAACAGGTGAGCGCATGAGCAAAAAGATATCCGCAGTATTGATTGCTAATCGTGGTGAGATTGCTGTCCGTATTTCTCGTGCTTGTAGCGACCATGGAATTAAATCAATTGCTATCTACTCAGATGAAGATCGCAACTCACTTCACGTGGCCCTTGCAACTGATGCCTACGCGCTAAATGGCTTATCAGCTGCTGAAACATATTTGGATCAGAACAAAATTCTTGCCATCGCTAAAGAGTCTGGTGCCGATGCAGTTCATCCTGGCTACGGCTTTTTATCTGAAAATGCCGATTTTGCCGATCGAGTAATTGCCGCAGGATTAGTTTGGATTGGACCTCCGCCTGCAGCAATTCGCTCACTTGGAGATAAAGTATCGGCTCGCAAGATTGCAGCAGAAGTTGGTGCTCCACTCGTAGCGGGCACAATTGATCCAGTTGATACTGCAGAAGAAATTATTGCCTTCGCAAAAGAGCATGGTTTACCAGTTGCCATCAAGGCTGCTCACGGTGGCGGCGGTCGTGGCCTAAAGGTCGCTTATAAAATGGAAGATATCCCTGAACTTTTTGCTTCTGCTGTCCGTGAAGCCATAACAGGATTTGGACGCGGAGAATGTTTTGTCGAACGCTATCTAGATAAACCTCGCCACGTTGAAACACAAGTACTCGTAGATTCACATGGAAACGCGGTTGTCGTCAGTACAAGAGACTGCTCACTTCAGCGCCGCCATCAAAAACTTGTTGAAGAAGCGCCGGCTCCTTTCTTGAGCGCAGCCCAAGAAGAACAGCTTTACACCTCCTCAAAAGCAATCATGAAGGCAGCTGGCTACATCGGCGCAGGAACGTGTGAGTTCCTCATTGGGTCCGATGGAACTATCTCCTTCCTTGAAGTGAATACTCGACTACAGGTAGAACACCCAGTAAGTGAAGAAGTTAGCGGAATCGATCTAGTCCGTATGCAATTTCGTATTGCATCGGGTGAAGCTATTAGCCCGATAGATCCTGTTATACGTGGACACAGTATTGAATTTCGAATTAACGGAGAAGATCCTGGTAACGGATTTCTTCCATCACTTGGAACGATCACTGAATGGGAGATTCCTGACGGCCCAGGCGTACGAATCGATGCGGGTTTTGATCATGGCCATACCGTTGGTTCGCACTTTGATTCATTGCTAGCAAAACTCATCGTCACAGCAGCCACTCGCGAAGAGGCGATTGAGCGCGCGCGCCGCGCACTACGAGAGTTTGAAATTGGTGGGTTAGCTACTGCCCTGCCATTCCATCGAGCAATTGTAAATGATCCTAATTTCACCGAAGATTTCAAAGTTTATACAAGCTATATTGAAACTGAATTTAAGAATACGATTCCACCATTTAATTACAAGCAGGGCGTGGCTGAAACAAAATCTGCTGAGCAAAAAGTAGTTGCTGAAATTAATGGCCATCGATTTGAAGTAGTTCTGCATACGCCAGAGCAAGCTCAGAAGCGACGTAAAATTAAGAGCAATGTGCTTGCCAAATCTTCCGGCAACAATATTGATAGTCCTATGCAGGGAACCGTTGTGAAGATTCTTAAGGCAAATGGGGATCGCGTGGTTCCAGGAGACCTCATAGTCGTACTTGAGGCTATGAAAATGGAGCAACCACTTGTCGCACATAAAGAAGGCATTGTCGCTAAATTGAGCATCGGAGTTGGCCAAACCGTAGCTAGTGGCCAAAATCTCTGTGTGATTGAAGACGCTCCTTAATTCTTGTAACTTGCAGTAAATTGCTCGTATGACTGATCTCTATACAGACCCCATCGGAACTGCCGTAGCTGCCGCTAAAAAAATTGAAACCTTGACCGGCAAGTCTCAGCATCATGTCGCACTTGTTATGGGTTCTGGCTGGATTGATGCAGCAGATAATCTTGGAACTCCGACACATGAATTTGAAACGACAGAGTTGCCTGGCTTCTTACCTCCTACCGTTGTGGGACATGGAGGAAAAATTCGTTCATATGATCTAACGGGTCCAAATGGAACAGTCAGCGCTCTTGTTTTTCTTGGCCGAACTCATTTGTATGAAGGCAAGGGTATTGAACCTGTCGTGCATGGCGTGCGCACTGCAGTAAAGGCAGGGTGCAAAGTTATCGTCCTAACAAATGCCTGCGGTGGTATAAATAAAGATTACGTAGTGGGTCAACCTGTGCTGATTCGTGATCACATTTCTCTTACGGGTGTTAGCCCACTTATCGGTGGTGACTTCGTGGATTTAACTGATTGCTACAGCAAGCGACTTCGCGCTTTAGTTAAAGCCGAGGATCCATCACTTGCAGAAGGTGTCTACGCACATTGGCGCGGGCCATCGTATGAAACACCTGCAGAGATTCACATGATTCGCACAATGGGAGCAGATTTAGTTGGCATGTCCACCGTTCCAGAAGCAGTTGCAGCGCACGCGCTCGGCGCCGAAGTCCTTGGTATATCTCTTGTAACTAATGCAGCGGCTGGTATCACTGGTGAAAAATTAAGTCACTTAGAAGTTATGGCTGCTGGAAAAGCATCCGCGGGAAGAATCGGTGGACTTTTAGCAAAAGTACTACCTCAACTATGACCCCAGATTTTGTACGTGAAGTTGAAGAATGGATTGCACTGGATCCAGATCCAAAGACTGCAGCGATGCTACGTGGTTGGTTAGATGAAGGAAATGAAATTCAACTAACGAAATCATTTTCTGGATTTCTACAATTTGGAACTGCTGGACTGCGCGGTCCCATCGGCCCTGGGCCTTCCTGTATGAATAGGGCGGTAGTTCACAGAGCTGCGGCAGGTATTTCCTCGTACATGCAAAAACGCGGATTAACGAGCGTAGTCATTGGCCGAGATGCTCGTTATGGCTCAGAAGACTTTACTGAAGAGTCTGCACAAGTTTTTTCTGGTGCTGGGATCAAGGTATGGGTTCTGCCTCGCCCACTTCCTACGCCAGTTTTAGCATTTGCAGTGAATGCGCTACAAGCCGATGTCGGAATTATGGTTACAGCAAGCCATAACCCGCCAGAAGATAATGGGTACAAGGTTTATCTTGGAGGCGACGTTGATGGAATTCGGTATGCAGGCTCACAAATTGTCTCACCGGCTGATAGTGAAATATCAGCGGAAATTGCGCTGATCAAAGAACTCCACCCCAAGGCATCGTCGTGGGAAGTTTTGAACGATGATATTTTTCACCAATATGTGAAATCGACGGCGCAACTTGCGCGCGTAGAGGCTAGCGCTCGCGTTGTTTATAGCGCGATGCACGGCGTAGGAACAGAAACTTTACTTTCAACTTTTTTAGAAGCAGGTTTTGCAGAACCTATCCTTGTTAAGGAGCAGGCCGAACCCAATCCTGACTTTCCAACAGTAAAATTTCCAAATCCTGAAGAGCCGGGCGCAATTGATTTAGCGTTAAAGCTGGCTCGTGAAGTAGATGCGGATATCGTCATTGCAAATGATCCAGATGCTGATAGATGCGCAGCTGCGGTTAATGATCCAAATATTGGATGGCGCATGTTGCGCGGAGATGAAGTTGGAGCAATCTTAGGACATTACATTGCGACTACGATGAAAGAGAGTTGTGTAGGTAAATCCTTTGCTAATTCAATAGTCTCCTCTTCTATCTTAAGTAAGATTGCAAAAACCCATAAGATCGAATTCCACGAAACACTCACAGGTTTCAAATGGTTATCAAAAATAAAAAATCTTCGTTTTGGTTACGAGGAAGCCCTTGGTTATGCCGTTGACCCTTCACAGGTAAATGACAAGGACGGAATTTCAGCAGCGCTTTTACTTGCTCAATGCGCATCTGAGTTGAAAAATGAGGGGGCTTCGATTACCGAATACCTCGGAAATATTTGGAACACGTATGGCTATCACGCGACAGAGCAGATTTCGATTAGGGTGAATGATCTCTCGCACGTTGACTTCGTTTTAGAGAGTCTTAGAAATCAACGTCCCCAGAGTCTTGCTGGCTGTGAATTAACAAGTTTTGAAGATTTACTTGTCCCAAGCGGCCTTCTTCCGCCAACAAATGGAATAAGAATGTATTTTGGAGACGCGATTCGAGTAATTGTGCGCCCCAGTGGAACTGAGGCAAAATTGAAGTGCTATATCGAAGTAACCAGTGCTGGTGGAAGTGTGAGTGAAATTGCAGCCGTTAATCAGAATATTCTGGCTCTAAAATCAGAGCTGCTCAAAATTATTACGGTGTAACTTTTCCGGACTTAATCATGGCTTCACCTTTGAGAATTAAAGGAATGAATGGGGTACCAAGTTTGGGAACGAGGAGCTCTATCCCGCCATCTGCAAAAGTAAATTCATGACCAAAAATCAGATTTGCTCCATCTAGTTCATCTAAAAATGACTTATTTTGTACGCCATAACTAATTACGTCGTAGGCAGCTATATCGACTCTCTTATGTACGGCGCCCAAAAGAACGCTTTTTGCCTTATTCGATTTAAGAAAGAATTGATCGGGTAGAACTCCGATGTATCGAATTGGTTTCTTGGCGCTGGATATCTGTGCAACCGCATCCAGAACATCTGAACTTTGACTCCACGTAGAATAAATTACATCCGCACCACGCTTAACCATTGATAGGGCATCTGAAGCCGGGCTAATCCCCCAATTTTGTGCGAACACGAGGATTTTAGGTTTTATACTTTTTGCGCCAGCTATAAACGCTTTATTTATATCTCGCAGATTTGTGCGATCAACATCCATAAGCATGGCAATTTTCCCAGTTTTGCTGGCAGCGGCAGCCAATATTCCCGCTAAATAGCTGGACTGAGCTTCGTTGAACACCATACTCTCGACGTTTAGCTGCCCAACATTTGAATTATCGATAATTGCAAAATGAGTGTCTGGTAGTTCATCCATAGCTACGGCAAGTGAGGACTGAAATCCATAGCCCACTAATAAAATTGGGTCGTAGCCTGCTTTAGCAAGAAATCTAATTTTAAGTAGGCGATCTAGATCAGTACCGTCGGTTGCAATTTCACGTAAAGCTAGTGGCCCCAAACCAAACTTCTTTTTTGCTTTATCAATTCCGATCGCAGCCGCATCGTTAATGCCTCCGTCACCACGGCCACCAATATCGTAAATAACGGCAATCTTTGCTGAAGTGGCTTGTGCTCCTCCACTCAGTGTGGGGATGTAAGCCGTCATAAGCATTACCGCAAAGGCCACCATCGTGATGCGGGTTTTATGCACGAGGAATCAAGCCCATCGCATCGTAGGTTTTCTTTAAAGTATCTTGAGCTACGGAGTTAGCTTTATCAGCTCCGATCTTAAGAATTGCAGTGAGTTGTGCGGGATCCTTTAGAAGCTCGAGAGTTCGCTCCCGAACTGGACGGAAATACTCCACGACAACTTCTGCTACCTCGCCCTTAAGGTCGCCGTATCCTTTTCCAGCAAAATCATTCTCCAGCTCCGAAATACTTTTACCTGACAAAGCACTATGGATTGCTAATAAATTAGAGACTCCGGGTTTTTCTTGTTGGTCAAATTTAATCTCTCGACCCATGTCAGTCATCGCACTCTTAATTTTCTTAGCATTGACTTCTGCAGTATCTAAAATATCTATAACTCCAGCGGGTGAAGAACTTGATTTACTCATCTTTGCTAAAGGATCTTGCAAATCGTTTATTTTTGCAGCCGCCTTAGTTATATACGGCTCAGGTATGGTGAAAATTTCTTTATACGTACTATTAAATCTTTGACCTAAATCACGGGTTAATTCAATATGTTGGCGTTGGTCTTCACCAACTGGGACATATTTAGCTTGATACAGCAAAATATCCGCTGCCTGAAGAATTGGGTAAGTAAAAAGCCCTACGACTGTTCGGTCGGCGCCACTCTTCTGACTCTTATCCTTAAATTGTGTCATGCGTCCCGCTTCACCAAATCCGGTCAAGCATTCCATGACCCAGCCAAGCTGATTGTGGGCAGGGACATGAGATTGCATAAATAGTGCACATTTTTCAGGATCAAGTCCCAGCGCAAGAAGTTGCGCCGTCGAAGTCAATGAACGCTCACGAAATACTTTTGGATCAACTGGAACTGTTATCGCATGTAAATCTACAACGCAGTAGAAAGCATCATGACTTTCTTGTAACTCAACCCACTGCTTCAGGGCGCCAAGATAGTTGCCAAGATGAAACGAACCACCAGTAGGTTGAATTCCAGAAAGGATTCTCTCTTTACTCATGCGTCTTATCTTTCCACTCATCTCGAGAGATGTGTAATTGCCCAGCTCTCTTACCCTCGACTGAAAGTACGGTAATTCGAACATTTTCATGGCGTAGGACATCGTGGATTTCTGGAAGGCGGCCTAGAACATGCATGACATACCCACCTACCGTTTCATAGGGTCCTTCAGGTAGTGATATTCCAGTTTCATCGAAAAGGTCTTCCAGCGAGATAAGAGCATCAACTTCAAAATCCCCCGATTGGCCTTGGGGCGTAACTTCTTCTTCGACTTCATCGTATTCATCATGGATATCACCAATAAAACATTCAACTAAGTCTTCTAGAGTAACTATTCCATCAGTACCGCCATATTCATCCAAGACGATTGCTAAATGTTGGCGCTTTGCGCGAAGTTCAGAAAGCGCAGGTAGGACTCCCTTGGTACCGGGCAGAAAAGTAACAGGACGAATAATGTCTAGCAGCGTGGCGGTAGGACGACTAACGTGGATATTAAGTAAATCTCTCACGTGCATGAATCCAATAACCTCATCACTATTTCCGCGAGTTACTGGATAACGTGAATGCGCGCTCTCAACAGCCATTTTCATGGCATCCTGAATTGACGTTCCTACATCAAGGAATTTAACTTCAGTTCTTGGAACCATAATTTCGTGAAGGGCAAGGTCGCCAGAATTAAATACTTCTTCAACAATATCCCGCTCTTCATCCGTAAGTGCGGTATGACCTGTCACAAGATCTACTAATTCTGCTTCAGAAATTTCCGAGCGGGACTCCTCAGATTTAAGCCCGAAGATTTTGACGACAGCGTCCGTAGATTTTGAGAGTAACCAAATTGTTGGACGGAAAAATTTTGCAAGCTGATCGATGATTCCGGCTGAAGCGAGCGCAATTTCTTCGGTCCGATAAATTGCTAAACGTTTTGGAACTAGTTCACCAAAAACTAATGAGATGTAAGCGATAACTGTCGTAACGCTGATCAATGAGAGCGTTGTTGCTAAGCCGTGAGAAAGCCCCCATCGTTCAAAAGCCGGAATAACAAAGGAAGTACCGAGCCGCTCTGATCCCAAGGCAGCTGATAAGAAGCCGCAAAAAGTAACGCCGATTTGAGCTGCTGCTAGGAAGCGATTGGGGTTTTGAGTGAGCAGTCCTACCCGAGCACCACGCTTGCCTTTATTTTGAAGCTGGCGGACCTGAGATTCGCGCAGGGAAAGAAGTGAGATTTCGGCGGCCACGAAGAGAGCGGCTAAGCCGATGAAAAGCAGCACCAGGCCAATGTCCAGCAGGAGTTGGGACCCTGTTCCGAACGGGATTTCTTCGTACTTCAGCCTATGCATAGTCCTAGGGTATCGTGATGCCCCTCAAGTCAGAGTTGACTTGGGACGCTAGAAAATCTAGTTCCACTCCAACGGATCGTCGGGCACGTTCCTGCCCGGAGAAGGAGCCTAACCATGGCATCAGTTGTTTTCGAAGCAGCATCACGTATCTATCCAGGCACAACCAAGCCAGCTGTAGACAAGTTAAGTCTCACCATTGCTGATGGTGAATTTCTTGTCCTCGTTGGACCATCTGGTTGTGGAAAGTCAACATCACTCCGCATGCTCGCAGGCCTCGAGGAAATCGATGGCGGCTCAGTTCGTATCGGAGATCGCGACGTAACTAACGTTGCTCCTAAAGACCGCGATATCGCGATGGTCTTTCAGTCATACGCTCTCTATCCACATATGTCAGTTGCAGAAAATATGGGTTTTGCACTGAAGATTGCCGGAGTTGATAAAGTTGAACGCGATCGACGCGTACTAGAAGCAGCAAAACTTCTCGACTTAGAGCCTTATCTTGATCGCAAGCCAAAAGCTCTTTCGGGTGGACAGCGCCAGCGCGTTGCTATGGGTCGCGCGATTGTTCGCGAACCACAAGTTTTCTTGATGGATGAGCCACTTTCTAACCTCGATGCAAAACTTCGTGTTGCAACACGTACACAAATTGCAGCGCTTCAACGTCGCCTCGGAATTACTACTGTATACGTTACACACGATCAGGTAGAAGCAATGACGATGGGTGACCGCGTGGCAGTCATGAAAGATGGGTTATTGCAGCAAGTTGATACGCCTCGTAATCTTTATGAGCGTCCTGAAAATTCATTTGTTGCTGGATTTATTGGATCCCCAGCCATGAACCTTCTCACTGCTCCCGTTGTAAACGGCAAAGGCAAGCTTGGTGACTTCACATTTGATGTTCCTGCATCTGCCGGGTCTTCAGTAATTGTTGGTGTCCGTCCAGAAGGCTTCACGCCAGCTTCAGAAGGCTTCCACGTTACGGTGGAGGTTGTGGAAGAACTCGGTGCTGATGCATTCGTTTATGGAACACCGGCTGATGCCGATGTGAAATTTGCGCAATCCACTGATGAAGGTTCGCAAGTCATCGTGCGTTGGGACCCAAAGAATCCGCCAAAGCCAGGGCAGAGCATTACTGTCAGCGCAAAGCCAGATGAAATTCATCTATTTGATGTCACTTCTGGATTACGAATTAACTAGACTGAATTAATAATCGAAAAAGGCCCGGCCAATTTAATTTGGCCGGGCCTTTTTTAATCTATGTTAGTTTTTTAAACCATTGCTTTCTTGAGATTTTCATCAATTGAGGCAAGAAAATCTTGTGTTGTTTGCCAAGGAGCATCCTTTGAAATCAAGGTTGCTAGGTCTTTTGTCATTTTTCCCTGTTCAACAGTTTCGATACAAACCCGCTCTAGCGTCTTTGAGAATTTTGCTAGTTCAGGATTGTTATCAAGTTTTGCGCGGTGGGCTAGTCCTTGAGTCCAGGCAAAAATGGATGCAATCGGGTTGGTTGAGGTAGCTCTTCCGGCTTGGTGTTCACGATAATGCCGCGTGACTGTCCCGTGCGCAGCTTCTGACTCACAAATTTTTCCATCCGGTGTCATCAAAACAGAAGTCATTAGACCAAGTGATCCGTAGCCTTGCGCGACCGTGTCAGATTGAACGTCACCATCATAATTCTTACACGCCCAAACATATCCACCATCGATGCGAAGTGACATTGCGACCATGTCATCTATCAGGCGGTGCTCATACCAAATACCAGCAGCTTCAAATTCTGCTTTGAATTCTGCTTGATAGATTTCTTCAAAAATATCTTTAAATCGACCGTCATAGGCCTTCAAAATTGTGTTCTTTGTAGAGAGATAAACCGGGAATTTACGTAATAATCCATAGTTCAACGATGCGCGTGCAAAATCACGAATTGAGTCATCGACGTTATACATAGCCATCGCAACTCCGGAAGACTCAAAATCAAAAACTTCATGAGTGGTTGGGGCTGAGCCATCTTCAGGAACAAATGAAATTGTTAATTTTCCTGGGCCGGAGACTTTGAAATCGGTGGCCTTATATTGATCGCCAAAAGCATGACGCCCAATCACAATCGGCTTAGTCCAATGAGGTACCAGACGCGGAACGTTACTGATAATAATTGGCTCGCGAAAAATTACTCCGCCAAGGATGTTGCGGATAGTTCCGTTGGGAGACTTCCACATCTTCTTTAGACCAAATTCTGTGACTCGAGCTTCATCTGGAGTAATGGTGGCGCACTTTATTCCTACGCCATGCTTTTGAATTGCACGCGCTGAGTCAACCGTGACCTGATCATCGGTAGCATCACGATTTTCCATGCCCAAGTCGTAGTACTCAAGATTGACATCGAGGTAGGGCAGAATGAGTGAATCCTTGATGAACTGCCAAATGATACGAGTCATCTCATCGCCATCAAGCTCCACTACTGTTCCCGTGACTTTAATCTTGCTCATCTGCTCCGCTTTCTTCTGTTGAGTTAAATTTAATCAATTCGACTTAAAGGTCTTTTACATCCGCTTGCTTAGTGCGAACAGCCTCAGCTGCAGCTTTAAGTGCATCGACTTCTGTTGGAGTTAGCGAACCTTCGATAACTTTTACAACGCCATCTTTTCCAATAGTTGCTTCTACACCGAGGTAAACGCCGCTGATTCCATATTCACCATCAACCCAGGCACAGACAGGCATAACTTCACCCGAATCTTCAATCACCGCTTTTGCCATTCGAGCAGCGGCAGCAGATGGTGCGTAATAGGCTGAACCGGTTTTAAGAAGTGCGACGACTTCTGCGCCACCATTTCTTGTGCGGTCTACTAATTCTGCAATTTGAGTCTCATCCAAAAGTTGTGAGAGTGGCTTGCCATCAACAGTGCAACGACTTGGGACTGGAACCATCGTGTCGCCGTGTGAACCAAGCGTCAGCGTCTTTACCGATCCAACTTCAACACCAAGCTTTTCGGCTACAAAGTTGGTGAAGCGAGCAGTATCTAACATGCCGGCCTGACCCATTACCTTATTCTTTTTAAAACCAGTTGCTAGCTGCGTTAGCGCGGTCATTTCATCTAGGGGATTTGAGACAACGATTATCACTGCATTTGGTGAATGTTTTGCGATGTTTTCAGCAACTCCTCGGACGATGCCAGCATTCACGCCAATAAGATCCATTCGTGACATTCCTGGTTTGCGCGGTAGCCCTGCTGTTATAACCACTACATCAGAGTTAGCAGTTGCTTCATATCCAGCACCTTCAGCAGTAGTCGTTGCACCAATAACTTTTGTTTCAAAGCCCTCGATTGAACGAGATTGGTTCATATCCAACGCTAATCCTTCAGGTTTACCTTCCAGAATATCTGTAAGAACTACTGTCTCGAAAAGATTGTATTCTGCTAGACGAAGCGCGGTGGTCGACCCATAAAAACCGGCTCCTACTACTGTGACTTTACCTTTGAGATTCTTCTTATCTGACATGGCTTACCTTTCCAAAAGGTGGTTCAGAACTATTAAATACCGGTTGAATGTTACCCCGCATGCGGCAGTGTTAAAGACACGATAAAAAGGGTTCCCGCGATGAGTAGTGGCAGAAATAACTCAATTCTGCGCTTCATTCCCAGAATTAGATAACGAGAATAGGCATATCCACCCATCCCGATAGCCAGTACGAGAGAGCCGCTCCGGATTTTTCCAAAAAGTGCCAGAACGATTCCGAGGATGATGAGTGCTAGCCCAGCGAAGCGCAACTTTTCAAAAGTAAATATATTCTTCATTTTGCGCGGGTAAAACTTTCAACAATGTTAGTAAGAAGCATGGCGCGTGTCATTGGGCCAACTCCCCCCGGCATCGGCGCAATATATGAAGCAATATTCGCAACATCGGGATGCACATCTCCTAGAAGCCCAGTAGCGGTCCGAGTAATTCCAACATCTAAAACAATTGCTCCATCCTTCACCATATCTGGAGTGAGAAAATGGGCACTTCCAATGGCTGCAACAACGATATCTGCTCGTCGCGTATGTGATTTCACATCACGTGTGGCTGTATGAGTGATCGTAACCGTGGCATCGCTACCCTTTCGAGCTAGCAGCATTGCAAGTGGGCGGCCAACTGTAATTCCGCGACCCATTACAACAACTTCGGCAGCTTTGGTTGTGATGTTATAGCGATGTAAAAGTTCAATAATTCCACGCGGGGTGCAGGGAAGTGGCGCTGGTTCACCGAGAATTAATTTACCAAGATTAAGCGGATGGAGTCCGTCGGCATCTTTAGCGGGATCAATACTTTCTAAAATTTTATTGGCTAAAATTCCTTGAGGAAGCGGAAGTTGAACAATGTAACCAGTGCATTCCTTAGCGTTGTTTAAATCGTGAATCGCCGCAAGCACATCTTTCTCACTTGCAGTGGCGGGTAGGTCCACGCGAATTGAATGTATACCAACCTCTGCGCAATCGCGGTGCTTACCAGCTACATACGAGAGTGAACCGGGATCATCACCTACAAGAACTGTTCCAAGACCTGGCTTCATCTGCAGCGTATCTACTATCGCTTTAAGCTCACCTTTAATAACTGATGCAGTTAGCTTTCCATCAAGTAGTTGTGCGGTCACAAGAGCATCCTACCTTTTTACTTAAGCATGAGAGAAATGTCGTGTACCGGTGAAAAACATTGCTATTCCTGCGCTTGTTGCCGCAGCAATTACCTCTTCATCACGTACTGAACCACCAGGCTGTACGATGGCGGTAATCCCAGCATCTATTAAAATTTGAAGTCCATCTGCAAATGGGAAGAAGGCGTCACTAGCTGCAACACTCCCGTGCGCACGATCACCAGCTCGAGAGACTGCAAGTCGGGCCGAATCAACGCGATTGACTTGTCCCATTCCAACTCCGACTGATGCTCCTTCATGTGCGAGTAAAATTGCATTACTTTTCACGGCACGCACAGACCTCCAAGCAAACTCAAGATCTATAAGTGTTTCAGAAGATACAGCAGCGCCACTCACTTGCTTCCAATTAGTTGAAATATCTCCTTCTGCATCAACTAAATCACTTTCTTGAATCAGTACTCCACCAGAAATTGGACGCAATTCGCGGTTTGGTGTCTCAAAATTATCGACAGTTAAAATTCTAATAGAAGGCTTTTTCATCAAAATCTCGAGTGCAGCTTCTTCGAACGCGGGTGCTATAACAACTTCTGTAAAAATTTCTGAAAGCTTAGACGCCATCGCGGCGGTGACAATCCTATTAGCGGCAACAACCCCACCAAAAGCTGAGATTGGATCGCACTCATGAGCTTTTGCATGTGCTGTTGCAATATCGGAAGCAATGGCAATCCCACAAGGATTAGCATGTTTGATAATTGCTACACATGGTTGCTCGTGATCAAATGCAGCTCGAAGCGCTGCATCAGCATCTGTATAATTATTAAACGACATCTCTTTACCGTGTAACTGTTTAGCGCTCGCAATTCCTTTAGGTGTCAATCCTGTATCACGATAAACATTTGCACTTTGATGGGGATTTTCGCCATAGCGCAGTCCAGCAATTCTTTCCCATACCCGAGCAGTCCATTCATCTGAAGTACTAGTTCGCTCACCCAACCAGGTAGCTATCGCTATGTCATATTCGGCTGTTCGACGGAAAGTTTCCATTGCGAGCACTGTCCGCTCCTCAAGGGTAAAACCACCGTTGGCAAGTGCTTCAAAGAGTCGAGCGTATTGCGAAGGATCAGATATCACGGCGACTGAGCCATGATTTTTTGCAGCACCGCGAAGCATGCTGGGTCCACCGATATCTATTTGCTCGATGCATTCTGCAAAATTCTCGGTATTAGCAATGGTTTTCGCAAATGGATATAAGTTAATAACGATCAATTCGAAGGGTTTAATGTCTTCATTCAAAATTGCAGCAAGATGCTCAGGGTTATTCTGATCTGCAAGTATCCCAGCATGAATTCTAGGATGCAGAGTTTTTACTCGCCCGCCCATCATTTCTGGAAATCCTGTGTACTCCTCAACCGGAATGACTGGAATCTGGGCGGCTGCTAGGGTTTTAGCTGTAGATCCCGTCGAGAGAATTTCTACACCGGCCGCATGTAGAGCTGTACCTAATTCAATGAGGCCTGTCTTGTCATAAACGCTTACTAGCGCTCTACGAATTAATTTAGGTGATCTCATTTTTCCCTATTTATTTCTATTTTTTCCGATTTCTTTAAACCCTCGGAAGTAAATTTTTTGAGCGTCTCAACTATGAGTTTTCGCTCCACAATCTTAATGCGTTCGTGTAGTGACTCAACAGTATCTCCCGCTTCGACGCTGACGGGTGTTTGTGCAATCACTTCCCCAGTATCTACCCCGGCATCGACCCAGTGAACAGTAGCTCCAGTTTCACCGACTCCTGCTGCAAGTGCATCCCTCACCGCATGGGCGCCAGGGAAATGCGGCAAAAGCGCTGGATGGGTATTGATAATCAAATATTTCTCCACGAAGGAAGCTGGCAAGATTCGCATAAAACCTACGCTAACAATCAAATCTATCGAATCCGCTTCAATTAAATTTTCAAGTGCATCGCTCCACGCCACTCGTGATTCAAATTCTGAATAATCAAGAAGAGAGGCTTGGATACTAAATGATGCTGCGACATCCAATACGGCAGCTGGTCGATCTGAAATCACTCGTACTATTTCTAGATCAAGGTAACTCTCGCGCACAGCCTGCATAATTGAAGAAGCAAGTGAACCTGTTCCGGATGCAAGTAAAATAATTCTTTTTTTCACTATTTTTTCAACTTCTTAAAAATCGCAGGCATGTAAAAGAAAAGTGATGCGATTACAAGTGCGCTAATTGCCGCAATCGATGTAGTTCGCTCAGGAAGTATTCCAGTGCGCCGCATAGCAGGAGTCAGCAATTCTCCTGAAGCAAAATAGGAAATTTCCCAAACAAAGAATATTCCCATAATAAATGTCCGAATGAGTTCTTTATTCCGAGCTTTCCACGTCGAGTGAACTTTAGAAATTGTGTAATAACACCCAAGGAATAGAAGTGGCCAGAAAATTACCCCGATAAAGAGAAGTGAATGCTTTCCTGTAGGAAGCCCACCCAAAATTGGAATTGCAGGTATTTCGCGAAGAGAGAACGTTGACGCGCTCACCATTGTGTGAGCACCTAAACTAAATCCAGAACCTGTTAAAAATCCTAGGCAAGCAAGTGCCATGTTAGGTAAGTAAAGGATCTGCAGCCCAGTAAATAGTAGAGCTCCGATGATCCCGGGCTGTACTACTACTGCCAGATCGTTCATGACTCGCCAATGCGATATTAAGGATGCAGATAACACGAGTGCTGCTATGCCCCAAGCAATCGCAAATACATAAATGAGGGAAGCTAGTGCTGGTCTGGGATTAAATGTAAAAGTAGAGACTAGAGCCGTGATGCCGGCGCAAAGTCCCGCGTAATACCACATTGGGATAACTGAAGAAGTTGCAGTTAGTAGTGCAAGTACAACTGCAAATAAAGTATAAAAAAGAATATAGAAAATCCGAGCAGCTCGTACTTTTGGTGCAACTTGCGCTACTCGCAAAAAAGTTCTTCGAACTGCCCACATGGGGAAGAGGATCGCTCCAAGTGGCAATATCGAGAGAAATCCAGCGCCCTGCGCCGATGAGGACGTTAACTTAAAGGGTGAAAGATGCGAACCAAGCCACAACCACACTGCGCCACGAATCGGATCTGAGGTATTTCCACTTGTACTTCCAGCTGTAGCCCATGCCAGGAGTGAAATAAAAATGGCTGGAAACAAAGTAAGCGCCACGCCTTTCGATGCCTGAATGGCAGAAACGGAAAGGACGCGGCGCACCATGAAATCTAGCCTTTTAAGATTTTGCGCATTAGTTCAGCGGTTTCACTTGGAGTCTTACCTACCTTAACTCCTGATGCTTCTAACGCTTCTTTCTTTGCTTGGGCTGTACCAGAAGATCCTGAAACAATTGCGCCCGCGTGTCCCATGGTCTTTCCTTCAGGAGCTGTAAACCCTGCAACGTATCCAACAACTGGTTTAGTTACATATTCGGCAATAAATGCTGCGGCTCGCTCTTCTGCATCACCACCGATTTCTCCAATCATCACAATTGCATCTGTATCTGGATCGTCTTGAAATGCGCGTAGGCAATCAATATGGGTTGTTCCAATTATTGGGTCTCCACCAATTCCAACAGCAGTGGAGAAGCCAAAATCTCGGAGCTCATACATCATTTGATATGTCAGAGTTCCAGATTTTGAAACTAAACCAATTCTTCCAGGGCCGGTGATATCTGCCGGAATAATTCCAATATTTGATAGTCCCGGACTTATGAGCCCTGGACAGTTAGGACCGATTAGTCGGGTAGTTCCCTTGCTTTGTGCATATGCAAAAAATGCTGCAGTATCGTGCACCGGAATTCCTTCGGTAATCACAACAACTAACGCAATTGCTGCATCTATCGCATCGATAACAGCGGCTTTAGCAAACTTTGGTGGCACGAAAACAACGGAGGCATTGGCTTGCGTCGCAGCAATTGCTTCTGCAACAGTATTAAAAACTGGTAGCGATTTCCCACCAATTTCTACAGTTTGTCCGCCTTTGCCTGGAGTAACTCCACCTACAACATTAGTTCCAGAAGCAATCATGCGGCCAGTGTGCTTAGTGCCTTCAGAACCAGTCATTCCTTGGACGATCAAACGCGTTTCTTTATTAATAAAGATAGCCATTACTTAGCCGCCAATTCCGCAGCTTTTGCAGCTGCTCCATCCATGGTGTCGAGTTGTTGCACCAGTGGGTGCGCTGCCTCATTGAGAATTCTTCGGCCTTCAATCACATTGTTTCCATCAAGGCGGACAACAATCGGCTTCGTAGCTTTATCACCCAAAATAGCGAGCGCGTGAACGATTCCATTTGCAACTGCGTCGCAAGCGGTGATTCCACCAAAAACGTTAACAAAGACGCTACGAACATCTTTATCGCCCAAGATGATTGAGAGTCCATTAGCCATAACTTCAGCAGAAGCTCCTCCACCAATATCTAAGAAGTTAGCAGGCTTTACACCGTACTTCTCCCCAGCATAGGCGACCACGTCCAAAGTGCTCATAACTAGGCCAGCGCCATTTCCAATTATTCCTACTTCACCATCAAGTTTTACATAATTGAGATTAAGTTCTTTTGCTTTAGCTTCAAGCGGATTAGCAGAATCATGATCTACTAATTCAGCATGGGATGCATGTCGAAAATCTGCACTGTCATCCAAAGTAACTTTGCCATCCAAAGCAACAATGCGACCGTCTTCTGTTTTAACAAGTGGGTTAATTTCCATAAGAGTTGCATCTTCTGCAACAAAAGCAGCCCAGAGTTTAACTAAGACATCAGCAACTTGATCTTGAACTTCTACTGGAAAATGTCCAAGCACAGCTATTTCTTTTGCCTTCTGGAGCGTCACTCCAACGTTTGGATTAATACTTACCCGAGCTAATTTTTCTGGTTGTGTCTTTGCGACTTCTTCAATTTCCATTCCACCTGCGACCGAAGCCATCACCAAAAAATCTCGGTTTGCGCGGTCCAACAGAATTGACGCGTAATACTCCTCAGCGATTGGCGCTGCCTGAGCAATCATTACTTTATGAACAGTATGTCCCTTGATATCCATTCCAAGAATTGCTGCTGCCTTCTCGCGCGCTTCTGCAGAATTCTCAGCTAGTTTTACTCCACCAGCTTTACCGCGGCCACCAATTTTTACTTGCGCCTTTACGACAACTCGTCCACCCATAACTGATGCTGCTTCTTCAGCTTCATCGGCAGTTGTTGCAACTGCGCCAGCTAATACTGGGATGTTGTGAGATTCGAATAGATCACGAGCTTGATACTCAAAGAGATCCACTAATTACCCCGATCATGTAATGATTTGAAAGTGATTGATAAGACCAAATCTTACTGGTTAGCGCCGATTCTCTTTTCTACAGATGTCCTACAGCTTCTCAACAGGCGCATATCGGAGCAATAAGCGCTTCTCCCCCAGCGAACCGAAATTAATAGTTGCCTCAGCTCGGTCCCCCTCACCGTTCACAATTACTACGGTGCCTAGCCCAAATGTGTCATGAGCCACACGATCCCCGGGCTGGAGAACAATCATCGTATTTGAAGCAATCCGCTTGCCTGTTGCTTTCGGAGGTGGCCCAAAACTCTTTTTTATTTTAGGAGATTTCACAACATCTTCATTCCACGAGATAACCTCACTTGGAATTTCAGCAAGAAAGCGCGAAGGCTCATTACTCTTCCAATTTCCAAAAGCCATTCTCGACAGAGCTCGTGAAAGATAAAGGCGTTCACGTGCTCTGGTTAATCCAACGTAGGCCAATCGGCGTTCCTCTTCGAGTTCAGTCACATCATCCTGTTCTTTTTCAAGTGCCCGAAAATGAGGGAAGATTTGCTCCTCCATGCCCGTTAAAAAAACAGTTGGAAATTCTAATCCTTTGGCGGTGTGTAGAGTCATCAGCGTAACTACACCGCCGTGATCTTCACCGTCTGGAATTTGATCTGAATCTGCAACGAGTGAAACACCTTCTAAAAACCCGGCAAGTGAAACTTCATCTGTATCTTCGAGTTCAGATTCTTCATATTCCTTTACCACGCTGACTAATTCTGAAAGGTTTTCAAGTCTACTTTCATCCTGTGGATCGGTACTTTTCTTGAGTTCTGTTTCAAGTCCACTCTGTTCCAAAACAGCTTTAGTTATTTCAGAAGGTTTTGTTTTGGCTTCTACAAGCGTTCGAAGCGCATACATAAGTTGTAGAAAATCACGGATTGCCTGTAGCGAGCGTGCCGGTAATTCACTTTCAACCTGGTTCATCGCCTCCCACAAGGAAATTCCATGCTGTTTTGCGAAATCGTCAACAATTTCAATGGCTCGATCACCTATACCGCGCTTGGGAGTATTTACTATTCGTCGCAGCGAAACTTCATCGGTTGGGTTAACCAAAACTTTAAGATATCCCAATAAGTCCTTAACTTCCGCGCGCTCAAAAAAGCGTAACCCTCCAACAACCTTGTAGGGAATACCGGAACGAGCCAGCGTCGCTTCGATGGAACGTGATTGAGCATTTGTTCGATAAAAAATCGCTGTATCACCTGGGTTAGAAATACCCTCATCTTTGAGCCTACGAATTTCGCCAGAAATAAAGTCAGCTTCATCATGATCTGTATCTGCTACAAACCCGGTGATGTGATGGCCTGCGCCTGAATCTGACCAAAGGTTTTTATCTTTTCGGCTTTTATTATTTGAAATAACTGAATTAGCCGCTGTCAAGATATTTTGGGTCGAGCGGTAATTCTGTTCCAGCATAATTGTCTGAGCACTTGGATAGTCAGCTTCAAATTGAAGAATGTTTCGTATATTTGCCCCACGGAATGCATAAATAGATTGATCTGCATCGCCAACAACGCAGAGTTCTGCTGGCGGTAAGCCTTCATCCATCGTTCCCACTAATTCACGGATTAACATATATTGCGCGTGATTAGTGTCCTGGTATTCATCTACAAGGATATGTTTGAAGCGCGAGCGATAACGATCGCGAACTTCTGGAAATCTTTGAAGGAGCTCAACTGTTTTCATAATGAGGTCATCAAAGTCCATCGCATTAGATGCAGTGAGCCGGCGTTGATAAACTGGATAAATTTCTGAAGCTATTTTGTCAACAAAATCAAATTCAGCTCGCTGAAATTGGCTTGGAGTTTGTAGTTCATTTTTTGCTTGTGAAATTCTTGCCTGTATAGCTCCGGGCTTGATTTCTGTGCCATCAAGGCCTAACTCCTTCATAATTCTCTTAATCAAACTTGAACTATCTGAAGAATCATAAATTGCAAATGATGTTGTGAACTCTAACTTTGTCGCTTCATTTCTGAGAATACGTACACACGCTGAATGGAATGTCGAGACCCACATCGATTTGGCTCGATCCCCAACTAAATCAGCTACTCGTTCTTTCATTTCTGCGGCAGCTTTATTTGTAAAAGTAATCGCTAACACTTCATATGGGGCGACGCCTCGTTGACCGAGCAAATATGCGATTCTGCGCGTCAATACCCGTGTCTTTCCCGAACCCGCGCCTGCGACCACCAGAAGCGGAGCACCTTCATGGATAACAGCTTCCATCTGCTGCGGATTTAGACCTTCGAGTAACGACACTGGTGGAGTGTAACCTTCGCTTTATGACCACTACCTCTCCCATAGCTGACAGCGAGATTGAGCGCATACTTTTCGTGACTGCTCACCCAGATGACCTTGATTTTGGTGCGGGAGGAACTATCGCCCAATGGACTGATAAGGGAATCGCAATCTCCTACTACATCTGTACTAATGGCGACCAAGGGGGCGTTGATCCAGATGTTCCTCGCACCGAGATGCCAAAAATTCGTCAACAAGAACAGCGCAACGCTGGAAAAATATTAGGCGTTACAGACATTCATTTTCTCAATTACGTAGATGGGCACCTACAGGCAACCATCGAGCTTCGCAAAGATGTCGTTCGTGCAATTCGAACCGTACGACCACAACGTATGGTTATTCAAAATCCTGAACGAAATTGGGATCGCATATTTTCAAGTCATCCAGACCATATGGCAGCTGCAGAAGCTGCAATGCAAGCGGTATATCCTGATGCTGGAAATCCTTTTGCATTTGAGGATCTTCTTAAATCTGAAGGCTTAGAACCATGGACCGTTAGCGAAGTCTGGGTGATGTCACCTAACCAGGTAAATCACACCGTCGATATCACGCAAACAATTGACCGAAAGTTAGAAGCGATTTTTGCGCACACAAGCCAAACACAGCACACACCTGAATTAGGGGATCGAGTACGTGAGTGGGGCCTTCGAAATGCAGAAGTTCATGGGGCACCTGCCGGTACCTACGTAGAGTCTTATCGAGTGGTAGCTACAGCTTAATCAGGCTTGATTATTTAACTGAAACTTTTTCAATGCCGAAAGTTTGTTTTGGTGTTCCATCTGGGCCGCCGCCCACCGTTCCTTGAGCCGCAACAGCTTTAAGAATTTCCAAACCTTTTACGACTTTGCCCCAACGCGTGTAATTTGCACCAAGGGTTGTATCTGCATAGACAAGAAAAAATTGACTTCCATTTGTTCCGTGGCCCGTTTGACTTAGCCCCGAGTTCGCCATTGCAACAGTTCCTGCTGGATAGTTATTAACTCCAGAGTCTGGAAGGTTTTCATTGTCGTAGGTGAACATTGGCCCACCTGAACCAGTAGCGGTTGGGTCTCCGCATTGAAGAACAAAAAGACCACTTGTAGTTAAGCGATGGCAGAGGGTCTTATTGAAGTAACCACCCTTTGCAAGTGCAGTCATCACAAGAACAGTTAGAGGTGCATGAGCGCCATCTGCTTCAATCACAATTTGTCCACAATTTGTATCAAAAGTAAAAATACGATTTTTGACCGGAGTCTTAACGACCGGAGGTTGCACAGCCGGTTCTTTATGGGGGGTCGCAGTTGTGGCTACGCAGTTCACTGCTTTTTTAGCAGCACTCTTAGCTGCAGCAGCTTTTGCTGACTTAGCATCTTGAGCTGTAGAAATGGAAGTAAAAAATGTAGGTACTAAAAGTGAGAGCGCAATCGCAGCTATAACTTTTTTCTTCATGTTCAACATTTCTTTATGTCCAATTCTTATTCCCACTCGATAGTACCGGGAGGTTTACTCGTGATATCAAGTACAACTCGATTCACTTCGCGTACCTCATTTGTAATGCGCGTTGAAATCTTCTCCAATACATCGTATGGGAGTCGACTCCAATCTGCTGTCATTGCATCTTCACTTGAAACTGGACGAAGAACTATGGGATGTCCATATGTTCTTCCATCACCTTGCACTCCCACGCTTCGTACTTCTGCGAGTAGGACTACAGGGCACTGCCAAATCTCTCGATCCAACTGAGCTGATTTTAATTCATATCTAGCGATGGAATCGGCTTTTCGAAGGATTGTAAGTCTATTCTCAGTAACTTCACCGACAATGCGTATGGCTAAGCCCGGACCCGGGAAAGGTTGGCGCCAAACTATTGCCTCTGGCAGTTGCAATTGGAGTCCTACCTCACGAACTTCATCCTTAAATAAGGTTCTGAGGGGCTCAATTAGCGTGAATTGAAGATCATCGGGCAGCCCGCCGACATTGTGATGGGACTTAATATTTGCAGTACCGGTACCGCCTCCAGATTCAACAACATCTGGATATAAAGTTCCCTGAACAAGAAAATCAATCGCTTCTGGCTTCGAAGCAGTGAGCTCTCGCGCAGCTTCTTCAAAGGAGCGAATAAATTCGGTTCCAATTATTTTACGTTTAGCTTCTGGATCAGTCACGCCAGAAAGTGCGGACATAAATTGATCGCGCGCATCAACAATTTTGAGCTCTACTCCGGTTGCTGCAACAAAATCTTTTTCAACTTGTTCTGCTTCACCTTCGCGAAGAAGCCCGTGATCAACAAAGACACAGGTCAACTGAGAGCCAATTGCTTTTTGCACAATTGCAGCAGCGACGGCCGAATCAACCCCGCCAGAAAGTCCACAGATAACTCGACTCTTACCAACTTTAGCTCTGATCTTTGCAACTTCTTGCGCAACTATATTTTCACTTGTCCATGTTGGCTTACATCCAACGATGTCAATGAGCCAGCGTCGTAGTATTTCCTGTCCATGCTCGGTGTGAAGCACTTCAGGATGAAATTGAACCCCGGCTAACTTTGCATCGCTATTTTCATATGCAACGATGGGAGTATCAGTAGTTTTGGCAGTACTAATAAAACCTGTCGGAACCTGCGTCACGCTATCGCCGTGACTCATCCAGACATTGAACTGCGTAGGTAGACCCGTCAAGAGTTTAGATTCTGCCTGATGAGAGATAGCAGTCCGACCAAATTCAGATTTCCCTGTTTCGGTCACGATGCCACCAAGAGCTGAAGCCATAACTTGGAAACCGTAACAAATTCCAAAAATTGGAATCCCGTGCTCAAAAATTGTCGGATCAAGAGTCGGGGCGCCCGGTGCATACACACTAGCGGGACCGCCTGAAAGAATAATTGCTTTTGGTTTCTTTGCGAGAATGTCAGCAACAGACATTGATGAAGGAATAATTTCAGAATAAACATTTGCCTGGCGGACACGTCTTGCGATTAGTTGTGCATATTGGGCGCCGAAATCAATAACTAGGACAACCTCGTTATTTGTAAGAAGATCAGGCACGGCTAATAACAACCTCTACCCGTTGGAATTCCTTTAGATCTGAATAACCAGATGTTGCCATTGCTCGGCGAAGTGCACCAAAAAGATTCATAGACCCATCAGATGTGTGAGATGGACCTACAAGAATTTCTTGAAGCGATCCAACACTTCCAACATGAACGCGATCACCGCGAGGAAGCTCTTCATGAGCAGCTTCGGTTCCCCAATGCCAACCCATACCAGGCGCTTCAGCAGCTTTAGCAAGTGGGGAGCCCATCATTACTGCATCAGCTCCGCAAGCGATTGCCTTTGCGATATCGCCACTTTTACCAACTGATCCATCGGCGATAACGTGCACATAACGTCCACCAGATTCATCCATGTAATCACGGCGGGCAGATGCGACTTCTGCAACTGCTGATGCCATAGGAACTTCAATTCCAAGAACATTCCGGGTCGTATGCGCAGAACCCCCACCAAAACCAACAAGAACTCCGGCTGCTCCAGCACGCATGAGGTGTTGAGCGCTTTGTCCAGTTGCGCATCC
>CAIVOW010000023.1 GCA_903907665.1 uncultured Actinomycetes bacterium
CCATCTCTGTCGGACTTATTCACAAGATAAATATGGCCAATTTCAAGAATTCCAGCCTTCGAAGCTTGAATGCCATCTCCCATTCCCGGCGCCATCACAACAACTACAGTTTCGGCGTGCTTCATGATTTCTACCTCGCTCTGTCCAACACCGACAGTCTCAACGATGATGACATCAAAGCCTGCTAGCGCAGCCAGTCGAATCGATAATTGCGTTGACGCGGTTAAGCCACCGAGATGACCTCGTGTAGCAAGGGAGCGAATGAAGACATGCGAATCAAGAAAATGCTCATTAAGGCGGATACGATCGCCTAAAAGTGCTCCTCCGGAGATAGGAGAAGATGGATCTACTGCAATCACGGCAATAGATTTATTTTGCTTCCTTAAATAAGTAATTAAGGCGCTAACGGTTGTAGATTTTCCAACACCTGGAGCGCCAGTGATGCCAACCACGTGACTCTTTGACATCTCTTGCGGGAGAGCACTTTCTAACTCGGTTGGTTGATTTTCCGCAACGCTGATTGCTTGAGCAAGAGCTTTCCGATCGCCAGCTCGAACAGCAGCGAGGAGTTCTAAAAGAGTTATTTTGTCTGCTTTTTCTTCTCCCATAGGGGGAGGATACGTTATTTTGACGGTCGCTACAGGGTTGTAGTAAATCTTTCTAGTTGATAAGTTGGTGTCATGGCGCCAACGAGGGTAGTTATCGCAAAGCCAGGTTTAGATGGCCACGATCGCGGAGCCAAAATTATTGCACGCGTCCTGCGAGATTCAGGTTTTGAAGTTATTTACACCGGCCTTCATCAAACTCCCGAGCAAATAGTTACAACTGCAATTCAGGAGGATGCACAAGCTATTGGGCTCTCTATTCTTTCGGGCGCACATATGAGCTTATTCACCCGAGTTTTGGAACTGTTACGAGAGCAAGGCTCACATAATGTTCTTGTATTTGGTGGAGGAATTATTCCTGAAGAAGATAAAGCGCAATTACTAAAGTTAGGCGTAGGTCAAATTTTTACACCTGGCGCTCCGACGCAAGAAATTGTCGACTGGCTCCAAGGCGCGCTGAAAGTCAATATATAAAATTTATTAACAAAATTAAAAAACTAGCAACATCCCTTAATAGTAGGAGCTAAAAGTGGCATACGGACCAGATCAGATTCTCGAAGGTTTAGGAAATAGCGATTACGAGCGCTATGTGCGCACTCCAGAACTCTTGGCTCTTCAAAAGTCTCCCGAAGAGTGGCTGCACCGTGATGAGCTTCTTTTCGCCATCACTCATCAAGCAGGTGAGCTTTGGTTAAAGCTTGCTACGTCAGAGGCTTATGAAGTTGCCAATCTTTTAGCAGAAAACAAAATTCGATTAGCACTACGTTTAGTTCCTCGAATCCTGCTGTGCATAAGAAATGCCAATGAAGGCATGGATATGTTGGATCAAATGACGCCTTGGGATTACCAACAGGTTCGTCGCGCTCTTGGTCATGGTTCTGGTTTTGATTCACCTGGGTTTAATTCTGTACGAAAAGCGATACCTACACTCGGCAAAGAATTTCATCGCTTACTAACTGAAGCTAACGTCGAATTACTCACCATTTTTCTTGAACATAAGAAATACGATGAGCTTTATGAACTAGCGCAAGCTCTCCTAGAGATAGATCAGGCGATGTTTTTATGGCGCCAGCGTCATTTCAAGATTGTGGAGCGAAGCATCGGGACGAAGGTATCTGGTACTCAAGGGACCCCAGTTGAGGTCTTGAGCAAACTCAATTCATTCAACTTCTTCCCAGAATTGTGGGACATACGCACCACGATCACCAACCATGCAATTGCGGCGGAAGGCGAGAACTAGCCCCCGCGCAGGTGCTTTCGGAATAGATTCCCAGTTTCTGTTGTTAATCTTGGAACAGGCCAGCTAGGCAAGATCTAGAAAGGATCACATGCAAAGTTCAAATCCAGTGCTTAATCGCGGATATGCCGCGATGCCAGACCGTAATGGCCGTAATGGCCAGACTCGTCCCGTCGACATTGTTCAGGATCAATTGGAAGAGACCTACTCAGCACCTGCTGCATCAGGTCTTCAAACAGGACGCATGACGATGGAAGATGTCGTTGCTCGCACAACCATTCTTTTTGTCGTACTTATCGCAACCGGCGGAGTCGCTTGGTCGCTCAACCTCGGTGGAGGCATAGCCCTAGTTGGTTTCCTCGGCGCATTCATCGTAGGAATGATTAATACTTTCAGTAAAACGGTTCGACCTGTCCTGGCAATTGCATACGCGGTTTTGGAAGGTTTAGCTCTCGGAGTAATTAGCCATGTGTATGAAACCATTTATCCAGGCATAGTTTCGCAAGCAATTATTGGAACAGTAGCCGCATTTGCTGGCGTGCTCTTCCTCTATCGCAGTGGCC
>CAIVOW010000024.1 GCA_903907665.1 uncultured Actinomycetes bacterium
CTAACTGTGCCAACATGTGCCCCAGAATGCAGAGGCTCCAAGAGGGATGGCCAAGAAATGTTTGTTCCATCTAAAACTGGGCGAAGTGGTTTTTTATCCCATCCGTACAATCCACTTTCGATCGCCCAATTCTCCTCAACATGGGGAGCAGCACCAAGATTGATAGCCATCCAGTCATAAGAGCCCATAATCATCTTTGTTGCGTTCCAATTATTAGGTTCATTCTTTGAAAGCCAGAGCGCTGATGGCGCCACAGACTGCTGTGTCAGTTGAGATCCAGTTAACGACAGAAAATCGAAGCCCTCCATTTTCCTTGACAGCGATTTAATTTCATCAATGGCGCGAGCATCATTCTGCAACATTGCACGACGCAGCGCCTTTCCATGGGCATCTGTAAAAACAACGGCAGGAACCATTCCTGAAACTGCGACTGCGCTGATGTCGCCAGCTTTGCATTCAGCATTTGTAATTAGTTCTGGAACGGCAGCGCAGAGCGCGCTCCACCATTCGTTTGTATCAGCTTCCGCCCAACCTGCTTGAGCACTATGTAATGCAAGTGGTTGGCTAGTGACTCCAAGAATTCCTTTGTCAACATCCAACAAGACAGCTTTCAGTGCTGATGATCCAATATCAATTCCTAGTAGAAGACCGGCCTTGCTTGAAGTGCTATTAGGCACTACGAGCCGCATCGATAAAGCGCTTTGCGCGTTCTGGATCCACTTCATTCCATGTGTAACCGTCGCGCTTGAGATCGCTTCCTACAATGCATCCATCAGCATACTTAAAGAATTCTTTGATAGTAGTTGACTTTGCACCTGTGTTAAGAAGGACTGGAATTCCTATCTCGACAGCTTCACGCACATCAGCAACGGTTCGAACATCAGGTCCACTACCGGCCATTGGACCAGAAACTAAAATGACATCTGGAAGACTTGATACAACAGTTGATTTCGCCATCTGGGCAGGCGTGCGTTGTCCAATACTGGAGGCGAATTCTGGAGTGATATTTGCAAAAATCGCAAGGTCATCGCGACCAAAGGCGCGACGATTGCGAAGAAGCTTGGCTGCATCTGGCTGCCAAAGACCCATGTCGGATTCCCATGTTCCTGTGATTACTTCTCGCATAAAAGAGGCACTACTCCCCACAGCAATTGCCATCGCCGCTTGTTCATCCCAAAGGAAATCAACTCCATATGGAACATCCGTTGGGCGACATTCAGTTACTACTCGGGTCATCACAGCCGAAGCTTCAAGGCTAGCGTTGAGTTGATATGGACGATCACCTTCATTGCAAAATAAAATCGCATCAAATCCCGCTATTAGGAGTTGTTCCGTGTCACGCTTTACATTGTCTATTAAACCTTGGATGCCTTTTGTGGCATCGAAGAGGGGAGTACCTGGTAGTGGTGGAACATGTGCCATAGCGATTAATGGCTTCTTGACTGTGGGAAATATGGTGGTGAAGCGTGACATTACTAGCCTTTCTGAGCGTTGCGTTCATTATGCATTTCATCAATGCTTGGACTTTTTATCACCTTAATACTGCTATTTAATCTTGGACCGTTAGCCACTTATCCTTGCCTAAGTCTACGATTAAACGTTGCCACAAGGCGATACTTTCCTTTATTTCCTTTAGGACAAGCTCATCGCTTGCTTCATGTGGATGAATAATTTCAAAAAAGGCAGGTACTTTTGATGCTTTCCATTTACTAATCCCTCGAATTATTTCACTTGGAGAATTTTCGCCTTCAACTCGATCCGATGAAAAATATGGCGCATGGCGATCACTCGAATATGCGGATTGTTGTAGCTGAAGCACAGGTGTATTTCGCCATGTCTGTGATATC
>CAIVOW010000025.1 GCA_903907665.1 uncultured Actinomycetes bacterium
AGTCGTCATGATCTCCCACCGCATGTCTGAAATGCTCGACATTAGTGATCGCTTCACAGTCTTGCGTGACAGCAAGTTCATCGATACCAGTACTCGGGCTGGAGTGGATGAGAATTGGCTGATCGACCGAATGGTTCTTAACAAGCCTAAGAAGGCTATCCACTCAACTGAAGAATTACTAAAGACTGAAGTAGTTTTAGAAGTAAAAGGAATGACAGATCTTTTTGGCGCTTTTCAGGATGTCTCTTTTAGCCTTCACAAAGGCGAAATTGTTGGCTTGGCCGGACTTGCGGGAGCGGGACGCACTGAATTAGTAGAAGCAATCGTTGGCTTGCACCCACGCAAGGCCGGAGATGTCATTGTTGAAGGAGTGATAGTCAGTCATTCCACTCGCGCCACAATGAACGCTGGTGTTGTGCTGGTCCCAGATGATCGCCGCGCGAAATCGACAATTCGCGACATGTCTATCAGAGATAATCTCTTGTTATCTATTCATGGCCGACCACAGAAACAACGATCACGCCGCAAGGAAGAGAAAATTGTTGATGAATGGGTTTCTAAATTTAAAATTAAAATGTCTAATCCTTATGCGCCAATTAGTTCTCTTTCGGGTGGCAACCAACAGAAAGTTGTTATTGCTCGTTGCCTGGAGACAAACCCAAAGGTTTTAATTCTCGATGAGGCGACACGAGGAATAGACTTAGGTGCAAAAGCCGAGATTTACCAAATTCTACGAGACCTTGCGAGTAAGGGATTAGCGATTCTCGTGGTTTCATCTGAACTTTCTGAGATTTTTGAAATTTCAGATCGAGTCCTGGTGATGCATGCCGGTGACTTAACTGCAAACCTAGCCCGAAAAGACATTAGTGAATCTGATGTTGTTTCCGCCGCGACTGGAGTAAGAACGTGAAACGAGTATTTAAACTTCCAAGCTTGAGCTCAATGCCGCCATGGTTTGGCTTGCTCGTTCTTGAAGTCGTGCTGATAATCGGTATGAGCATCATTCAGCCAGCTTTTATCTCTGGCTCTAACCTCAGCAACATTATTCGTTCGGCCGCCATTCCAATCGTTTTAGGTATTGGAATGACTTTTACAATATTAACTGCAGGTATCGATTTATCAGTGGGTAGCGCTCTAGCATTTACTGGAATTTTGCTCTCGGGCTTCATTACTCATATGCCACGTTTTGCTGCGGTACTTCTTACGGTTGTCATCGTGACTGCTGTTGTAGGAGGCATTAACGGAATTCTGATTGGAAAAATTGGCCTTAATTCATTTGTTATTACCTTGGGAACGTTGGGAATTTTCCGCGGCATCTCTTATCTTGTTACAAATGGAACTACTCGGACGATCGATACCGGCACTCTGATCAACACTTTAGGTGATGGTAACTGGGGCCCTATTCCAGGTCCTGCGGTTGTAGTCATAGTTGTTGCACTCTTGTCCGTGTGGGCACTTCGTTCGACCTACTTTGGTCGCGATGTTTATGCCGTAGGTGGAAATGAATTCGCCGCACGCCTTGCAGGCGTTTTCACCTCACGTGTAAAACTAACGGTTTATTTTATTTCTGCAGCTTTGGCAGCACTTGCCGGAATCATGCAAGTTGGACGCCTGCAATCGGCAGCACCAACAGCTGGAGCTGGAATTGAACTTACTGTCGTAGCAGGCGTTCTGCTCGGCGGTACTCGCCTAAGCGGTGGCGTAGGAAGTATTACAGGAACAGTCATCGGGCTGCTCTTCCTACAAACCGTATCGAATTCCCTGACCATTCAGGGGGTCTCCTCATACTGGCAACAAGTCGTAACCGGTGTGTTATTAGGAGCAGCAGTTCTCTTCGATCGTATACAGGTCTCGTATGCGAGCAGAAGAAAATATCGAGAGGAAAGCAATGTCACTAAAGAATAAACTGGTAAAGGTTGTCCCCTTACTTGCAGTTGCTGCTCTTTTAGCAACAGGCTCAGTACCTGCTAAAGCAGCTGCTTCAAAAGGACTAGTTGGATTTAGCTATCCAATTCAAGCCAACACTTATTTGAGCGCAATCGGCCAAGCGGCTGAAAAAGTTCTAACTAAAAACGGATACACAATGCTTGGTATCGATGCACAGCTCGATGGAAACAAGCAGATTTCCGATGTTGAAACAATGATCACTAAGGGTGTCAAAGCCATGATCATCTATCCACTTGATTCAAAGGGCCTTAAGCCATCACTTGATAAGGCTGCAGCTGCTGGAATTAAAGTTATTACAATGAACTACAGCACCGATGATTCACGCGCTGCACCACCATCACCAGCACTTGCTCAAGTTCAAGATGCATTTACAAGCAAGAACCTCGCGAGAGATCGCGTTGCTTACTTGCAGAAGGTTCTTCCAAATGGCGGAAACGTTCTCTATGTTGGTCTTGGCTTCCCAGTTGCTGCTCTCGAGAAGCATGCTGAATTGTTCAAGGCAGCACTTGCAAAGAGCTCAAAGTTCAAGTATCTCGGTCGCGTAGATAACCAGACCGATAACGCAGAAGGTGGCCGTCAAGCAGTTGACGCAGCACTCATCAAGTATCCAAAAATTGATGCAATCGTTGCTTACAACGATCCAACAGCTCTTGGTGCTTATTCATCAGTGAAGTCAGCTGGTAAAGCTGGAAAGATCAAGGTAATTGGTCTTCAGATGCAACCAGAAGCTGTAACTTCAATCAAGAACAACGAAATCAACGGTTCATGGGATTACAACCCAGTTCAATCTGGTATCTCACTTGCAACATTGACAGTTGATATCTTGAAGAATCACCCAAGCACAAGCTGGAGTAAGACAATCCAGACTCGCGCTGTTTTCTACGATAACTCAACGATCGCAAACTTTGTCCCATGGACAGATCGTTTGAAGGCAATTAAGTAAAAGTAATACTCAAATAAATAAGCCGGTGTGGATAATTTCCACACCGGCTTATTTACATTGAGCTGAGAAATTTTATTATTGGCGAAATTGCCCAAAATCTGGAGAGCGTTTTTCAGCGAATGCCTTTCCGCCTTCTTTTGATTCATCGGTCTGCGTGTATAGATCTAGCACATCAAAAGCTAAAGATTGAATACCGACAATATGATCCGTATCTGCATTAAATGAATGCTTCAAAGCTTTTAGGGCCGTAGGGGAGAGTGCACACACTTTTAGCGCCCATTCCATTGCCGCAGACATCAGCTGATCTGGTTGAACAACTTTGTTTACTAATCCCCATCGTTCAGCAGTTTCGGCATCGTATTGTTCGCATAAAAACCAAATCTGACGAGCGCGTTTTTCTCCTACTACGCGAGCCAGATATGCACTTCCAAAACCTGCATCAAAAGAACCTACTCGAGGACCTACTTGTCCAAATTTTGCCGTACTAGATGAAATAGTCAGATCCGAGAGCACATGCAGGACATGGCCCCCACCGATTGCAAATCCGTTTACTGCGGCAATGACAGGTTTAGGAATAGAGCGGATTAATTTGTGAAGTGATTCAATCTCAAACATTCCAGTTTCTGTTTCGCCGTAGTTACCCTTTTCAGCACGTTCCTTCTGATCTCCACCGGTACAAAATGCTTTATCTCCGGCGCCCGTCAAGATTACTGCTCCGACTTTTGAGTCGACCCAAGCAGTTTTGAAAGCCGTGAGAAGTTCATCCACGGTACGTCCACGAAGGGCGTTGTAGCGATCTGGGCGATTAATAGTCAAAATTGCTACGCCCTGCTTGACCTCATACAGAACATCAGTAAATTCATTCAACGGAATCATGGCGCTACCCTATCTATTAGTTATCCATCAATTATCCATTATTTAAGCGTCTACCTTGATAGCCATTGCGACGCCGAGCCCAACTCCAATGCATGCCGCAGCAACACCAATGCCGCCGCCTTGGCGCCTGAGTTCACGGGCAGTTTCAATAATTACTCGAGACGCTGATGCGCCAACGGGATGTCCAATCGCAATGGCCCCACCGTTAATATTTACTTTTTCTAAAGGAATCTCAGGCATTTCATGCAAGACAGTCAAAACCATCGAAGCAAATGCCTCATTAATCTCCCAAACTTTAATATCCGATGCTTGAAGATTGAGTTTTGCAAGTAACTGGCGAATTGCAAAGACAGGAGCAAGTGAGAACTGTTCAGGTTCGGTGGCAACAACGCGCGCACCAAGAATGGTTCCAATGGGTTCTAGGCCCATATCTTTGGCAATCAGATGCGATGTCAGTAAAGCTGCAACGCTTCCATCGTTGAGCGGTGATGAGTTACCTGCTGTACCAGCGCCACCTTCTGAAAAGGCCGATGGAAGCGCAGCTAATTTCTCGATTGAACTATCAGCCCTGATGCTTTCATCGCGAGTGACGCTGTTAAATGGAATAACCCAATCAGTATGAATTCCCCGATCCCAAGCTGCATTGGCTCTTTGATGTGATCGATAAGCCCACTCATCTTGTTGCTCACGTGAAATGTTGAGTTTCTCTGCAACGAGCTCTGAACATCTGCCCAAACTTGCAACCCAGTGAGCCGGGAACTGTGGATTTACCATGCGCCATCCAACGGTGCTCTGATTGTATATAGGGTTGTATTCAGGATTAGTTGGCTTTTCTTTACTTGTACGTTCGACTATCCATGGCGCGCGACTCATCGACTCGACGCCGCCGGCAACGATGAATTGCGCGTCTGCGGATCTAATAGCGCGCGAAGCTTGAATGAATGATTCTGCTCCAGATCCGCAAAGTCGATTTAAGGTAACGCCAGGAATAGATGTTGGATATCCAGCGAGAAGCGCGCCCATTCTTGCAACGTTTCGGTTATCTTCCCCTGCTCCGTTGGAATCTCCAATGATTACATCATCAATTTTTTTAAGGTCAAGTGAAGGAGTTCTGGAAGCAAGTGATTTTAAGGAAGTGGCGAGTAAATCATCGGGACGGGTTGTAGATAGACCACCAAAATATCGACCAAAAGGGGTTCGGACTGCGTTAACGATAACGACGTCAGGGGTTGTCATA
>CAIVOW010000026.1 GCA_903907665.1 uncultured Actinomycetes bacterium
CCTGCGTTGCGAGAGGTCCTGGCAACTCTTCCAAGAAAAGAACTTTCCATTACTCCTGAATTAGAATTTATAAGAAGTAAAGTTATCGAGATCATCAGCGCCTGGGATGAAGCAACTACTAACGCATACTTTGCCGTCAACATGGATTTAGATTATCCACGCGAATTTCGCACAAATCAGATTTCAAAAGCACTGATTGAGACTGGAGCGCTTTCAGGCAAATATGAATTGCTAGAAAGTTTTAATAATTCACATCTTAAATGGTTGCAACATGGAGAAAAGATGAGCCTTCAGATTGAAATTTGGCTAGCTCCACTTGCCCCCCTACAACTTCAAGTGCTGAAAGTATCAGCCGTAGACCTCTTCCATGCTGGCCTTAACGAGGGTTGATACTGCACCAAATGCACGGTGGCCATCTGTGATGGTGGGAAGTGTAAAAGAAACTTCACGCTCTCCTGTTTTCTTCACAAATGGGATAGCAGTTGCCGCGATCACTGGTTGCGTTGAATCAAATTGGATTCGAAAAGTAAATGGACCCGTTGGCGCCGCGGGCTTCTTTATATTTGCAATTGATGCCTTAGCAGCGGCTGTAATAGCTCTCATCGTGACCTCAGGTGGGAGACAAATTGCAGAGTATCGATCTACGCACGTCTTTACAGCAACACCGTAAACATCAGGAACATAGCGTTTAGTTTCAGCTACAGTTAAATCATCACCAGTGACAAGAACTATCGGTGCTCCAAATTCAGCTGCGAGAAGAGAATTAAGGTATCCCTCGCTGCACTCAAAATCGTTGAGCCAAACACCGGTGTAAGTATTTCCAAGATAGGTATGCGAGAGAATTCCTTGCTTTCCGGCGCCCGTGTGATATCCAACGAAAGCTACGGCGTCCACTCCGGAATCAATTCCTTCCATCATGGAATATTGCTTGTGTCTACCCGATAGAAGTGTTGCTTTTGGATGTAGACGATCAATCTGCAAATTACGCATGCTCGAGTGTGAATCATTGACTAGAAATTCGGTAGCACCGCCTTGCAAGAATCCCTCGACAGCTGCGTTTGCTTCATCAGTCATGATGTTTCGAAAATGCGACCAACCCGGAGTATTCGGACGTACATCATCAGGGCAAGTGACCCCGGTAACGCCCTCCATATCAACTGAAATGAGAATCTTCATAACAACCTCCCATGCATAGTCGGAACTGAAGCAAGTAACTTCTTGGTGTATTCATGGGTCGCCGCAGAGAAAATCTCAGCATTAGTGCCCACTTCTACAAGGACGCCTTTGTTTAAGACTCCAACTCGATCACAGAGATACTTTACAACGCCCATGTTGTGAGAGATGAAAAGATAGGTTAAGCCGTTATCGCGTTGCAATTTCTTAAGCAAATTAATGACTTGAGCCTGGACGGATATATCTAGAGCTGATGTTGGTTCATCAAGAACAACTAACTTGGGCTTTGTAATCAGTGCGCGAGCAATCGCAATTCTCTGACGTTGGCCACCGCTAAATTGGTGAGGCTTACGATCCAAGTGCTCAGGACGAAGTCCCACAGACTGCATAATTTCTACTAATCGTTCTTCACTTGCCAATTCATTTCTACGCTTAGCTATAAGTCGCTGGGTTGGCTCACTAATAATTTGGCGGATACTCATGCGAGGATCAAGAGAAGAGCGAGGATCCTGGAAAACAATTTGCACATCCCCATATGGGAATGTGTTCATTTCCTTCCCTTCAAAGAAAATTGTTCCGGAATCCGAGCTTTCAAGCTGCATCAAGATATTGGCTATCGTAGTTTTACCAGAGCCAGACTCCCCTACCAATCCAAATACTTCACCTTGATTGATAGAAAAAGAAACGTCACTTACAGCGTGATTTTCAGAGACCTTACCTTTAGTTTTCAATCGGAATGTCTTGTGCAGATTAGTAACTTCAAGAAGTGACATTATTTTCCACTCTCCCAACAGGCAACCTGATGGATTCCCGCAATTGACTTAACTAGCTCAAGTGTTGGTTGCACATCACAAGCCGAGACTCGTTTTGAACAACGTGGTGCGTAAATACAACCCGTAGGGGGGTTGCGAAGATCCGGAAATTCACCTGGAATTGTTTCAAGTTGTGAATCTCTGGCGGCAATATCAGGTAAGGAACGAATGAGCGCCTGAGTGTATGGGTGCGCTGGGTCTTTGAGTACAACTTCAACAGCACCCGATTCAACAACTTCTCCTGCGTACAAGACAGACACTCGTGAACAAGTCGATGCAATGACAGCAAGGTCATGTGAAATAAGGAGAACGGCGGTGTTATGAATACGGGCTAATTTTGTTATCAAGGCAAGTATCTCTGCTTGAACAGTAACGTCCAACGCCGTAGTCGGCTCATCGGCAATTAATAAAGCCGGATTGGCGCTCATTGCCATTGCAATGACCACACGCTGTCGCATTCCACCGCTGAGCTGGAAGGGATATTGCTCGGCCACGATTTCGGGATTAGAAATCATTACTTCATTTAATATCTCTTGGACTCTCACACGGGCTTGCTCTTTATCTACCTTTGAATGTCGACGAATAACGTGGAAGAGCTGATTACCGATTTTCATTGTCGGATTTAGCGCAGTCATGGGTTCTTGAAAAACAAAACCTATTGAATTTCCTCTTACTTTTGCAATTTCTGATTCCTTGGATTTAAGAACATCCATCCCTTGGACTTCTATGGAACCGGACGTAAACCGGGTGATATCTGTTGGTAGTAGCTTGGAAAGTGCCAGAGCAGTCACAGACTTACCAGAACCAGATTCTCCAACCAGTCCTACAATTTCTCCAGCATTAATTTCAAGAGAGATGTGATTAAGGACTTGAACATCACCGCTAGACATAGAAAATGAAAGAGAAAGATCCTTAACGCTTACTATGTTTTTGCTCATTATTGCGCCACCTTTGGATCGAAGAGATCGCGCATAGCGTCGCCTAGAATATTAAATGCCATAACGGCAATAAAAATTGCCGCACCGGTAAATGTTGGGTACCACCATTGATTGATCAGGTAATTCCACCCAGTACTTATCATGGCACCCCATTCAGGAGTTGGAGCCTGAGCGCCTAGTCCAAGAAAGCCAAGCGTCGCAATTAACAAAATTGCATCCCCGATGTCCAAACTGACTTGAACGATAATCGGTGTAATGAGATTAGGCACAATATGTTTGCGTACAATCCAAAAAGTCTTGAGTCCGTTTGTTCGGGACGATTTTACATACAATCTTTCGGAGATGGAGAGTGCTTGGTTTCGGGCTAAACGTATATAGACCGGTATTTTCACGATTGCGATAGCTATTGCAGCATTCACCATGCTTGCACCGAGCGCAGCTGCTAAAGCAAGTGCCAAGACCAACGTGGGGAATGCAAGCAGCACATCTGTACTGCGCATAATGAATTGGTCCAGCCAGCGGCCCACAAACCCAGAAAACGCACCAATAAATGTCCCGATCAGTGCGGCAACCAAGATTGAAATGAGCGCGATTCCAACGGAGATTCGTGTGCCGTAAATAATGCGAGTAAAAATATCTCGTCCCAGTTCATCGGTTCCAAAGAAATGAGTTCCACTTGGGGAGAGCAGACGCTTCTCGGCGTTTGTATCAAGCGGTGAGAAGCGTGTAAGGAAAGGACCAATTGCACCAACAACAAAGATAATCGCAAGTGTGATGACAGCAATAAGATTAAAACGATTACGTGTCAATTTCCCAAGCATTGCTGAAGTTTTACGGAAGATAATCATCGGCGGGTCTCCGGATCGAGTGCGTAGACCAGTAAATCCACAATCAAATTGATGAGCACATAGGCAAATGCAATAACCACCGTAAAGCCCATAATGGCAGGAAAATCTCGCGAAAGAATGGAATCAGTTACATACTTACCCATACCCGGCCATCCAAAAATAGTTTCAGTTACAACGGCGCCACCTAGGAGAGAGCCAAAGGAGAGCCCGATGATTGTGATAGATGGAATGAGAGCGTTGCGAAGGGCATAACGCACAACAAGAAAGCGTTCGGACAAGCCATTGGCCCGTCCGGTGAGGTAATAATCCTGTGAAAGAGCCTCGAGCATACTCGACCGGACTTGGCGAACTATGAAAGCCAACTGAACATAGCCCAATGCCAGAGCAGGAAGAGCGATGTGTTGGAGTGCGCTTCCAAAAGCTGGAAAGTCGCCTTTAATCAACGAGTCGATTGTAAAAAATCCCGTAACTCGTGGCGGTTGATTTAATTCAATCGCTAATCGACCGGAAGATGGGAACCAATCTAATTTCGCATAAAAAACAAGAATCATTACTAGGCCACCCCAGAAAAGTGGGATAGATACCCCTGCGATTGCAAAAATACGTATGATGTAATCTGCAAACTTGTCTTTCTTCAACGCGGCGTATGCGCCAAGCGGCACTCCTAAAACAATTGCAAAAAGAAAAGCAATCAATACTAATTCCAATGTAGCGGGGAAAAATTGAAATAAATCATTACGAACCGGCATCTGGTCTCTAATAGAAATTCCTAAGTTACCATGCAGAAGATCTCGCATATAAATCAAATATTGTGCGTAGAGCGGCTTATTGAGTCCATATTGGACACGGATGCGGTCCAAGAGTTCTGGAGTTGGGTGCGGCCCTGCTATTGCGACGGCTGGATCACCAGGAATGAGATGAGAGAGCACAAAGGTCACGACAGTCACGCCGAATAAAACCAAGAACAGCATCGCAAATCTGCGACGCAGTAACAAAAGCACTCTTAATCCCCTAACTTGCCTAACTTGCCTAACTTTTTCAAAGTGAAACCCGGCTTTGCGAATACAAAGCCGGGTTCAGTACTACTTGATTAATGCTTCTCTACTATGCCTTTGACATGGTCGAGATGTTGTAAATCTGCTCAAGCATTGGATTGAACACAAATCCAGTGACACTTGAACGCATAGGTAACAAGTAATTCTTCTGATACATGTATACGTATGCTGCTTCTTTGATAACAGTGTCTTGCACCTTCTTGTAGATAGCCGTACGAGTTGCTTGGTTTGTTGTTGCAAGCGCACTACGTAGCAATGAATCTACTGCAGGATTGTTATAGAAGGAACGGTTGCCTGAAGCACCAAAGTTCGCTGAATCAAACCAAAGATTCGTGAACATAAGTGGATCTGCATAGTCAGGAGACCACACACCAAGGGCGAGATCAAAATTACCCGCAAACATCAACTGACGAGCTTGCGCATAGTCAGTGAGCTTGAGGTTGATTTTGATTCCAGCCTTTGCAGCAGAAGCCTGAATATATTGGGCTTCTGCAGCCCACCAAGGCTTACGAGCTGAATAAATAAGATCCAACGTCAAATTCTTAACGCCAGCTAATACAAGTAAACGCTTTGCCTTTGCTGGGTCGTACTTGTATTGAAACGCATACTTATCTTGTCCCCACATGCCAGTTGCAATTGGTCCGCGCATTTGTGTTCCAAATCCAGCGGCTGCAACCTTGATGAGTCCGGTGTAATCAACTGCATAGCTCAGCGCTTGACGCACCGCTACGCTCTTGAGAACTTCCTTACCCTTTGAATTGTTGATGTACATGTAATCAACTGTGAGCGATGGCTTATTAACAACAGTTAAACCTGATGTTGCGCCAACAGCTGCCAATTGATCAGTTGGAATTCCTTCGGCAATATCAATGTCGCCCTTTTCGAGTTGTAGACGTTGAGCAGATGCATCGCCAACAATCTTGAAAATAGCAGTCTTGATAGAAGGAGTAGTTCCCTTATAGCTAGGGTTAAGACCAAGCTTGATGTACTGACCCTTTACCCATTCAGTCAGCTGGTATGCACCAGAACCCATTGTGTGGCTAGCAAGATAAGTTTCTCCACCCTTAGCTTCGGCGGCTGGGTTAACGATGCCACCGTAGTTACCTGCAAGTGCGTAAACGAACTGTGGTGAAATCGCCTTCAAGACAAATTCAACAGTTGTTGCATTTACTGCATTGGTTGCAGTGAGTTGGTCAAAGCTGGCATCAGGACCTGCAGCAAGTTTCATCATACGGTCAAATGAATACTTCACAGCTGCAGCAGTAACTTCTGTACCGTCTGCGAACTTATGGCCTGAAGCAAGAGTAAATGTGTAAGTCTTCTGATCTGCAGAGACTTTCCACTTTGTTGCTAATCCTGGAACGACATCGGTTTTAGCACCGTTGTACTCGACCAGGCGTTCATAACATGGATAAGTAATTTTCCATTGTGCGTTGTCCATGGTCTTTGCAGGATCTAGGTAATCAAGATCTGCAGACATTCCGACAATCAATGTATCGCTCGTTGCGTGGGCTGGGGCTGCTGCGTACATAAGCATTGTTGCAGCTGTTGATAGAGCTACAAGTCCAGCACCGAGCTTCTTCTTTGAGAAGAGACTGAGTTTCAAGACAGTTCACACTCCTTCTTCATAGGTGCCAGATAGATATCCGGCGGATGTAATGAGGGTTACAACGGACTAGATACTCCACTTGAAGGGAGGTTAAGTCAAGGACGCAACGGGGTGAAACTTGCTAACGAAACGTTATAAACCGTGTGCCTGAGCAACCGCTGAATACATAATCTTTCCTTCATGAACGTTAAGGCCAAGTGCAAATCCTGAATCATCAGCAAGCGCCTTTTCCCAGCCTTTATTAGCCAATGCGAGGGAATACTTGAGAGTTGCATTGGAAAGCGCCGCAGTCGACGTTGCAGGAACAGCGCCAGGCATATTGGCAACGCAATAGTAAAGTGAATTATGTACCGCAAAAGTTGGATCTGAATGAGTCGTTGGCTTTGATCCTTCAAAGCATCCACCTTGATCGATAGCAACATCGACCAGAACACTTCCAGGTTTCATTTGTGACACTATCTTGTCAGTAACTAATTTTGGAGCTGCTGCGCCATGTACTAGGACACCACCAACTACTAAATCAGCTTCAAGGCAATATTGCTCGATTGCGTAAGCAGAGGATGCAATAGTTTTTACTTGACCGTGGAATATCTCATCAATCTCAACTAAACGCTTGAGATTAATATCAAGCAGCGTCACATCAGCGCGAAGGCCAATAGCCATTGCAGCAGCTGAGACGCCAACGCTTCCGCCTCCTAGAATCACAACTTTTCCGGGAGCTACTCCTGGTACTCCACCCAGCAATACTCCGCGCCCACCATTAGGACGCTCTAGGGCTGTTGCCCCAACTTGTATTGACATACGTCCTGCAACTTCCGACATTGGGGCAAGAAGTGGAAGTCCGCCATTAAATTCAACAGTTTCATAGGCAATTGCAGTTGTTCCACTTTTAATTAGCGCATCTGTGCACTCTCGGGAAGCTGCAAGGTGTAGGAAAGTGAAAAGAATCTGTCCGCGGCGCATTCTGTGATATTCCGACGCGATAGGTTCTTTTACTTTGATGATCATGTCAGCCTTAGCCCAAAGATCATCTGGGTTATCAATAATCGTTGCGCCAGCTTTTACATATTCTTCATCGGTAATTGCCGAACCAAGTCCGGCACCTTTTTCGACAAGCACTGAGTGATTGGCTGCAAGCGCATGGACTCCGGCAGGTGTTGTACTAACGCGAAACTCGTTGTTCTTAACTTCTTTTGGAATTCCAACAATCACGGCGTCAAACCTCTCGACATGTATCTACACTGAAACAGGACTGCCGAAGCCTACTCCTCACCGAATAGCTTCATACAGACTTTAGGATGTAATTCATCCCTCATCTGAGCGAAGGAGGCTGGCGGCCAACCTGCCGAGAATGAGCGCCGCAAAAGTTTTGCAAGGCCGTATTGCGCATCATCTTCAAAGGCTCTGTCTAGGGCGCGCTGAGCTAGTGCGCCATCACCTCTCTCATAACTTATAACAGCAAAGAGAGTGGCTACGGGTGCAACATAACCAGCAGGAGCCATGCGCAATAACCATCGCCACATATCCCACAAATCATCTCGATTTTCATCACTGGCTATTCCAATTGCATAATCACGCACTTGTAGATCATGTAGCCGAACAAGAACCAGCGCAATCAGCTCTTGATCAGTACTAATTCCATTCTCAGCAAATTCTTCAGCAAGTTTGTTAACCGCAAGAGCGCCTTCTCGTTGTAATGCCACGGACTCATCACTTTCATAATCAATTCCCTCAACTGCATCAAGTGCCACCTCTAACGCTATTTTCACAGTCGCATCAAGGTCTATGGGCGCAATCGAAAGGCGAAGGTCTTCGACATTTTGATAGGGCAAGGGCTTACCCTCGGCTACCTGCTCTGCTGCGACTCTAGAATCTTCGCGTGATGGCATAGCGTTGCCCTCCGGCGGGCAACACTCCTCATCATCGCAAATCGTTGAGCGCCACCGGTCTCCACGCACTTCAAGACACTCGCGCAAGGTAATTCCACGAAGCGCAATCGCATCTCGAATCGGAGAAAGTAGGTATTCACTATCAAAAACTTTATCTGGCACGTAGGCAACAATCAGAGCTGAATCAGCGTTCTCTTGAACAAGATGTGAAGCCAGCGTATCTATCTGATCCAGATCAACATCCTCTGGGTAATCAATTCTCATTGCCATCCCAATGGTCTCCTCGTGAAGGGCGATAACGACCAGAGAGTCAGCGGGATGGTAACCAACTAGAAAAGGAAGGGCTGCGAGCAGATCATGTGGCGATGTAAGTGTTGTCATGTGCGCAGATTTCATTAAATTTCTCAACCCTGCTGACAAATTAATAAATGCTGTGGAAAAAGACGGGTGTGATTACTTTATGAATCTAGTAGGTGCGCTTTGGACTACAAAAGTTGTGCTGTAATTCTGCACAATATTTCCGCCCAAAACTGGATAGATATAGCTCTCAGCAGACCAGGTGCCTGCCCACGAAATTGCGAGAGAAACCTTGTAAGTTCCAGCTGTTGTATAGGTGTGAGCGATGGTTGTATCAGGATATGCAGCTCCGGGTGATGATGTAACAAATGATGATCCATCACCGAAATTCCAACTGAAAGTTGGGGTCAACATCACTCCAACGGTGATTCCAAGAATGAGAGAAGTTGTTGAAAATTTGGTGCTCGCATCCGTCCAGAAATACATTGGAACCTGAACAAGTTCGCCCATTTTTGGAGCAAAGAAAATATTTCGCTGTGGCAATAATTGAGTCAATCGATCTGATAGCGATACTGCAGCGACCACTTTAGGCTTGCGTGAAACTGCAACTTTTGGAACTGGTTTTTTAGTGGCTCTTACCACCCGTGGTCTAGGCGTCACTTTCTTTGTAATAACAGGCTTCGGTGCGTATGTCGACGCCACTCGGGGTTTCAATGGTTGGCTGGGATTCAAAGGTTTGATGGCCTTGTGCACTTTGGGTTTAGTAGTACTCCCCGGCTTGTTCTGTACAGCCGTAATTATAATTTGATTCGTTGTTGGATCAGTCACGACTTGAACGCAAACTTTTTTCTCACAAGGCGCGGCCGATGCAGCGCTGGTGATTGGAATCATAATGAGAGCTAAAATCAATATTATTTTCTTTCTCATAACTTCACCGATGTCTCTTTGATTTTCCAACTATTTCCATATTTAGCTAAGGTGAAGTAGGCGGGAATATCGATACCTTTCCAAATTTCACGTGCCCCAGTTTTGCGGGTGATGTGGGTTGTGTTCGACATATGAATGACTACCTTCAAGGTAATTGCAGATTTCGTATTTCGAATCACGGTGCTCTGCTTCAAGGAGTAAGCCCCGCCAATCAGATTAGCTTTTGTATAAATGGCCTTAAAACTTTCACCAATAATCCGACAAGCACATCCCGGCTTAGAAATCGCGTTTATGCCGACGTTCTTTCCGGTGTGCAATCCAAATGTAAGTGCATCGACGTAAGTAACGAGGGCAGTATTTGCTCCAGCTGGAATGTTTGACAGCAATCCTGGGGTGCTCTCGGTAACGGGGATGGCGAGCGATCCAGTGGGGCGCGGTGCAGGACCATTTGCCAAGAGACTTCCTTGATGGCGCCCGGTGCTGAGAAAAATTGAGAAGGAAACTGGAATGAGTAGGAGCGCCCCTGCGACTCCAAGAATTCTGCGCATTGCGCCAAGGTAGAGAACGCTTCTCATGCGAGAGATGTCACCTATTTTTCATTGTGTATAAGTAGCGTTACATCCACTTTCTGCAAATTTCATGCCACTCTAGCGGTGTGGCACACAAGGATGGCGATGGATGGGTGGAATGCACCTGCGGCTCTAAGCATTGGGGTCTTCATGGCGCCGCTGGGCTATTACTCGTTCGCAATCGCACAGTGTTGCTTCAACATCGCGCACCTTGGGTGCATAACGGTGATACGTGGGGCATACCTGGTGGCGCACGTGATTCCCACGAAACAATTATTGAGGCAGCTGCCCGCGAGGCTCATGAAGAAGTTGGCATTGCAGCAGACTCTTTTACTCCAATAACTATGCATACGGTGAACCACAATTTGTGGGAATACAACACCGTTTTAGCGCATGCTCACGATGATATTACGACACATGCGATGAATGAAGAATCCATCGAAGTTCAGTGGGTACCTATCGAGAGTGTTGATGACAAAAATTTGCATCCAAGTTTTGAAAAAGCGTGGCCTGAACTAAAGACCTTGCTCTTTGAAAGTGGCATCTAAGCGCTTTAGTGATTCACGGATTACAGCGCCATCACTGGTACGCCAAAAGGGCGGCATTGAATTCAAGAGCAAAGACCCATAGCGCTTTGTAGTGATACGCGAGTCTAAAATTGCTACTACTCCGCGATCTTCTGAGCTTCGAATTAAGCGACCAGTTCCTTGTGCCAATAAGAGTGCGGCCCGAGGCAGCGATACCTGCATAAATCCACTTCCACCTGCTTCATCAGCTTCAGCAGACCGCGCAGCCATCACGGGTTCATCTGGACGCGGAAATGGAATGCGATCAATCACAACGAGTGTGCAGGATGGCCCCGGAACATCGATGCCTTGCCACAGCGAGATGGTGCCAAGCAAAATGGAAGATGGATCTTTAGAGAAGCGATCAACAAGTGAGCCAATCGAATCACCTTTGCGCTGCACAATAATTGGTAACTTCAAATCTTCTAGAACTTTGCGCAGATGCACTTCAGCAGCATCTACTCCGCGCCATGAACTAAAAAGTGCCAGCGTTCTGCCGCCCGCCGCCTCGATGAGTTCACCAAGTTCAGTCAGCGCCTCTTTGCTCGGGCCATCACGGCCTGGCTCTGGAATATGGCGAGGAAGATATAGCGCGCCCTGTTTTGCAAAATCAAATGGGGATCCAACATCTAGCATTTCAACGTTTGCTGGATCTATATCTCCATCTTCGAGTTGAAGATTACTATCATCACCGTTTTCAAAGCCGATGGATTTAGCTATTGGATCAAAGGATTTACCAACAGTTAATGTGGCCGAAGTTGCAATAACAGGAGTCTTAGTCAGTAAGTTCTCACGCAATACATTCGATACTTCAAGCGGTGCTAAATACAACGTAGAAAATGTCGGCTCAAACCACATTACTTGGTGATGTCCGGGCTTTAACATTTTTGTCGCCGTTGTTAAAACTTCTTGGGTTGCACCTTTTACCCGCGCGCGCTCTGCCATTGAGTCTGCCTCAATCACATCGCTATCTGCTTGAATCAGCGCGATTACAGCCGCAGCGCCCTCTTTAACTTTTCGAATTGGTGATTCCAAGATCGCCGGGACCTCTGGCATGCGACCAGCTTTGGATGGATCAGCGCGCAGCATCTCTGCATAATCTTGTAGCGCTTCATAGAAATTATCGGCTGCCTTTTCAAATGCTATTGAAGCTTTACCGGGCATATGTTTTTTCGCCATCTTAGCCGCTCGCTCTACCCGGCCCGCTGTTAATTCTTCAGTCACAGCTTGGGTTGTGCGATCCATAAATTCATGTGCCTCATCCAATATGACTGCGTCTCGGTCAGGCAAAATCGGATGTGAGTCCACAATTTCAATCGCTAACAACGTATGGTTTGTAACGACAACATCTGCTTTCGCAGCTTTCGCTTTAGCGTTAACGGCAAAACATTGCGTTCCAAATGGACAATCTTCTGCGCCCATACATTCGCGTCCGGATACCGAATTTGCTAACCACACGCGGCGGTCGACATCTGGAGCATCATCTCGGTCCCCCGTTGCACCGGGAGATTGCGCCCAAGCCTTAAGCCGCTTGGCATCTTTCTCAAGAGCGCCTATTTCCATCAGTGGCTCTAGATCAGGATCACCTTCTGCGCCATTCATTTTTTGCAAACATACGTAATTTCCAACACCTTTAG
>CAIVOW010000027.1 GCA_903907665.1 uncultured Actinomycetes bacterium
GCGGCGAAATCAGTAACTCTTAGTGAAAATGATTGCATCGATTGATCTGATTGAAACTTTCCAAATGCCAAGCTGTCATAGGAAGTTGGAGTATTAATAAATCGCTCTCCCACATTAACTATGGCCTCACCTTTAGATCCAAAAAGGGATCCGACGCCAACCGCAACTAAAATAAGAATAAGTGAGAGATGAAATAATAAGTTACCGGTTTCTCGCGAATAACCTTTTTCGGCAGAGATAGAGTTTGCTTCACGACGAACACGGAAATGATTCTTTTTAAACCATGCCTCGGCTTTATCTAAATTTCCGGCAGAGAGGGCTTCAAATCCCTCCATGCGGTTTAAATTCTGAGGGGTAAGCGGTGGCTTTTTTCCAATAGCTCGAAGATGTTCTAGCGTCCGTGGAAGTACACACCCAATGAGGGAGATAAAGAGCAGTAAATAAATTGCGCTAAACCAAGGTGAGCTATAAACATCAAAGAATTTGAATCGATCTAGCCAAGTCCCAAATGATCCATGGCTCGCAAGATATTCCCGAACTTTCATCGGGTTCTGCGTTCTTTGCGGAAATAAAGAGCCCGGAATTGACCCAATACCAAGAAGCATCAATAAGAGCAGCGCAGTGCGCATGCTAGTTAGCTGACGCCAAATCCAGCGAAGTGACTCAATTCCTCCTAGAGGTGATTCGGTAGTCATCAAATCACCGGTATAAATCCTGAGATGAGGCTACGCAGTGAATTCATAATGGAATCCCAGGCGCCAGTTACTTGCAAAATTCCGATGAGAATAAGAAATACTCCACCAATCATCGTGATGAAATTTCCTCGCTTGGAAATAAAGCGCCGAAGTTTTTCGGATTGATCGAAGAAAACTCCTACAAATATAAATGGCAATCCAAGACCTAAGCAGTAAGCCACGGAAAGAATTGCACCACGAAGTGCACTTGAACTTTCAAAGGAGAGAGCTTGAACCGCTCCCAAAGTAGGCCCGATGCAAGGCGTCCAACCCACTCCAAAGAGAAAACCAAGGAGTGGAGCCCCAGCAAGACCTGTTCTAGATTTCCAGGTAGGTTTAAATGAGCGATAGAAACGTTGACTAAACAAAAATACCGTTCCCATAAGAATCGTTAATAATCCAAGAACGACTGAAATACTTCGTGAATTAGCCGAGATATGTGATCCAAGTGAGCCAAATAGCGCTCCATAAGAAATAAATAAAAATGAGAAGCCAAGTACAAAAAGTATTGCTCCTAAAGTAACTCGGCTGCGACTCTTCACATCAGTCATACCAGCGGCATACGAGAGATAGCCTGGCACAAGTGGCAGAACGCAAGGTGAAAAGAATGAAATCAAACCAGCAACAATTGCCACAATAAGTGCAACGACAAGGTTGCCACTGAATACTTGATTAACAAAGAAATTATGCATCTTGTACAACTTTGTTAATCATATTATCTAAAAGAGCATATGTAACTTGTCCGCTTATTCTCACAGCAACTCGACCTTGTGCATCGATAATCATGGTCGTAGGAATTGCATTCGGAACAAGTGAACCTCTAAACCCTGCAAGGAGCGCGTCATCTATAAGAATGGGATATGTAATTTTAAACCTTTGCACAAAACTTTGTGCTGAGGTTAAATTATCTCGAGTTAAGATGCCAAGAAATTGAATCTGTGGTTGCTTTGTTGCAAACTCTTCAAGAAGAGGCGCTTCGGCGCGGCACGGGGCGCACCAAGACGCCCAAACATTTACGACCGTAATTTTATGAGGAGCTACAAAACTCTCTCCTGACAAAGTGGCACCATTCAAAATTGGAGCTAATTTTCGATCCGAAACTTTTACATAAACAGCAACGCCATCTCCCGATACAAAGGCGTTTTCATTTGGTGATGGTGTGCCGCCACCTGCGCAGGCAGTCAAGAGCAGGAGTGGAGCTAATGCAAGAAAGACTTTAACTTTCTTCATTTCTTTGGAAGGAGTGCTTTCGCTGGCTCTGAATATGTAACGCCCTCAATCATTCCATCTTCGTTAATATGAAAACTTGTGACGGAGGCGAGTGAGCATTCGCGTTTACGGGGATCATGCATTAAGCGCCTACCCTCAACTGCAGAGCGCAATATCCAAATTGGTAGTTGATGTGAAACACAAAATGCATCTTTGCCTTCACCAGCAGCGCTATGGGCAGAAAAAACAGAAGCTAGCATTCGTGAAATTTGCTCATCGTATGGCTCTCCCCAAGAAGGGATCCACGGACGCGTGAGATAACGCCACGACTTAGGATGCTTCAAAACTCCGCTACCTAATTCAAACTTTTTGCCTTCAAAGATATTCCTAGCTTCTATCAATCGTTCTTCTGTCGTAATCGCCAAGCTATGAATTTTTGCAAGAGGAGCTGCGGTTTCTTGTGCTCGTTGCAACGGAGATGAATGTATTGCACCTACTGTGAATTGCTTAGACCAATCCGCAACCACACCCGCCATCTCATGACCGCGATCAGAAAGGCGCCATCCTGGTTGTAAACCGTACAAAATTTTGTCAGGGTTAAATACCTCACCATGTCGAAGCACGTGAACAGTTGACCCCATGTGAGAAGCATAAAGGAGTGGAAAGGGGGCAGATTCCTTTAGTCAGTAGGTAGGCTTACCGGTATGGCACCTCAATCCAAGCGAGTGGCCTTCTTTGATATCGACAACACTTTGATTAGGGGTTCTTCTCTCTATTTTCTCAGTAAAGGTATGTACCAAAGAGGGTTTTTCAATAAGCGCGATATTGCTGCTTTTGTACTCGCAAATCTTCGCTATCAATTAGTAGGCGAACGCAACGAGGAGGAAGTCGATCGAATTCAGAGTGCGGCCCTGCGCGTAGTAAGGGGCCACAATGTGAAAGAGTTGCTCGAGATGGGCAATGATGTTTATAACAAGTACGTATCGCCAGCTCTCTGGCAAGGTACCCTTGAAATTGCTCAGGAGCATTTAGAACGTAATGAAGAGGTTTGGTTAGTGACTGCCTCGCCTGTTGAAATTGCCAATTTGATTGCACAACGTTTGGGATTCACTGGAGCGCTTGGAACGCGTGCTGAGGAAATAAATGGCGAATATACCGGTGAGATTATTGGAAAGTTATTGCACGGCAGCGAGAAAGCCCGCGCTATCCAAGAACTAGCGAAGCTCCAAAATATTGATTTAGAAAATTCATATGGCTATTCGGATAGCCACAACGATATTCCACTGCTTGAAGCAGTCGGAAAGCCTCGAGTGATTAATCCTGATACTTTGCTTCGGATACGTGCTGCAAAAGATTCGTGGCCAATTTATGATTTTCGCCGGGGCCGTTGGTTTAAAATCATTATTGCGCCGGTTATTAATCGGGCCGCAGCAATTGCAGGTGGATTGCACCCTGCACTACGGCGAAGAAAAAAGCCAGGTAACTAATAAATCGCTTGTGATTGCGATGCTTTAAATCTCGACTCCGATATATTTTGTTTCCAGAAATTCATGAATTCCAGCAAAACCACCTTCACGGCCTAAGCCACTTTGTTTCACGCCACCAAACGGCGCCGCTGGATCTGAAACAACTCCGCGATTAAGAGCAATCATCCCCGCTTCTAACGCTTCAGCTGTCCGAATTCCGCGAGCTAAATCTGATGTGTAAACATAACTAATTAGGCCATATTCAACATCATTTGCAAGTTCAATAGCTTCTTCATCTGTATCAAAGATGACAACAGGTGCGACTGGTCCAAATATTTCCTGCTTAAGAATCGAGTTTGATTTTTCTACTTTTAAAACTGTGGCTGGATAAAAAGCTCCGTCACCTTCTGGTGTCTTTCCCCCGGTAATAACCGATGCGCCGCTTGAAACTGATGCGTCGACCAGGGCTGCAATTTTATTTCGCTCCTTGACTGAGACACTTGAACCAAGTTGAGCACCATCATCTAGTCCCGGTGCCATTTTGAGTCCCTGCATCGCCGCTGAAAACTTGGTCGTGAATTCGTCTGCAACGCTGCGGGCAACATAGAAACGGTTTGCAGCAGTGCAAGCCGAACCACCGTTACGCATTTTTGCAACCATCGCGCCTGCAACTGCGGCATCAATATCAGCATCATCTAGAACTAAGAATGGGGCATTTCCGCCCAATTCAAGTGATGTGCGAATAACAAGATCCGAACATTCCTTAAGAAGAACTCGGCCAACTTCAGTTGAACCCGTAAATGAAAGGTTGCGGACGCGAGGGTCGTGTAGCACCTTGGAAAGCATTGGCCCGGTTTTTGAAGGAAGCACGAAATTTAGGACACCCTTTGGCAATCCGGCGCGTTCCATAATGTCGACGATGTATAAAGCGGTCAGTGGAGTTTCTCCCGCCGGCTTCAAAATCATTGTGCAACCTGCAGCTACGGCTGGTCCAATCTTGCGGGTAGCCATTGCTGCCGGAAAATTCCACGGGGTAATCAATAGTGAGACACCAATGGGTTGGTGGGTCACGAGAATTCGTTTATCTCCGCTTGGCGATTTACGAAAGTCTCCAGGAGTACGAACTGCTTCTTCTGAGAACCAGCGGAAAAATTCAGCGGCGTACATGACTTCACCTTTTGCATCTGAAAAAACTTTTCCATTTTCCATAGAAATTAGCTTTGCAATCTCATCTGCTTCAGCAATCATGATGTCAAAGGCTCGGCGCAATATTTCAGCACGAACTCGAGGAGCAGATTTGGCAAATGACTTCTGAGCTGCAAATGCGGCGTCAACTGCAGCCATGCATTCCTCATCACCGGCGGTTTGGACGTCTGCTATGACCTTTCCGGTGGACGGGTCGTAAACGGGAAGAGTTCCGTTGCCTTTTACCCATTCGCCGTTGATATACAGGTCAGTTTTCAGATTCATGGCAAAATTATAGCGGTGGTACTGGAATCCGCTATGAGACAAGTAACATTTGCATGTGCCTAAAGCCTGGAGTGATGACGCGCCTGCCCCGATGGTTCTACAAGAGCATGCCCAACTAAAAGATCCATTCTCGTATCGGCTAAAAAAAGCACTTCTTGGAAATCCGCTTAATCGCCATTCACTTTCACATCAGAGACTAAGTAAGACATTTGCTTTAGGAATACTTTCATCTGATTGCATCTCTTCATCGGCATATGGTTCTGAACAGA
>CAIVOW010000028.1 GCA_903907665.1 uncultured Actinomycetes bacterium
CTGACTAAAGAGGATGTTCTCTCGATTATCAGTACAGCAGCAGAGCTTGAAAAGATCACAGAGGGGCCAACGAAGAAGCTTCCAACGCTTCGAGGTCGAACAATTGTTAATCTCTTTTTCGAGGATTCAACGCGCACGCGAATTTCTTTTGAAACCGCAGCAAAGAGATTGTCGGCTGATGTAATTAATTTTTCTGCAAAAGGATCGAGTGTTAGCAAAGGGGAGTCGCTTAAAGATACGGCGCAAACTTTGCAAGCCATGGGTGCTGATGCGGTAGTGATTCGCCACGGCTCATCGGGCGCAGCTCAAAGGTTGGCTGATTCAGGGTGGATTAGCGCAACTGTTATCAACGCCGGTGATGGTACGCACGAACACCCAACGCAAGCCTTATTAGATGCATTTACAATCGCCAAGCGCTTTCCTGAGCGGAAAGCCGATTTCACTGGACTAAGAATTGCAATTGTTGGGGATATTTTGCACTCAAGAGTTGCACGTTCAAATATGCTGCTACTAACTAAGTTGGGAGCGCAGGTGACGCTAGTCGCCCCGCCCACACTATTGCCAGTGGGAGTCGAGAGTTGGCCGGTACGAATTTCTTATGAACTTGATTCAGAACTCGAGCAGTTTGACGTAGTCATGATGCTTCGCATTCAGCTAGAACGTATGACTAACTTCTACTTTCCAAATGAACGTGAATATTCCCGTAGATACGGGCTCAACGAGGACCGACTCCTTCGCATGAAGAAAGAGGCAATCGTGATGCATCCAGGTCCAATGAATCGTGGATTGGAGATATCAGCCGCGTCAGCTGACTCTTCGCGTTCAGTTATTGTGGACCAAGTAGGTAATGGAGTTTTGACAAGGATGGCAGTGCTCTACCTCTTACTCGGAGGCGCAACGCTGGGGGAGGTCTTGTAATGTCAAAGATAAACACAAACGATGTTTACACGCTGAAAGACGTTTCTGTAGCTGATGGAACAGTTCTAAATATTGTTATCTCTGGATCGACTATTGCTTCACTTGGTAGTGAAAGCCAGGGAGAAATTATTGACTGCACCGGACTGATGGCCTTACCTGGTTTTGTTGATTTGCATACACATCTTCGCGAACCGGGGAAAGAAGATTCCGAGACAGTGCTAACAGGATCGCGTGCCGCTGTAGTCGGTGGCTACACAGCCATTTCAGCCATGGCAAATACTTCGCCTGTCGCAGATACTGCTGGCGTCGTAGAACAAGTTTTTAGGTTAGGGAAAGAGGCTGGTTTGTGCGAAGTCTTTCCCATTGGAGCCGTCACTGTTGGACTTCTCGGAGAGCGGCTTTCTGAAATTGGAGCCATGGCTGAATCAGCAGCCGCTGTCAGGGTATTTAGTGACGATGGTAAATGCGTAAGTGATCCACTTGTGATGCGACGAGCCCTTGAGTATGTGAAATCTTTTGGGGGAATTATTGCCCAGCATGCGCAAGATCCGCGCTTGACGGAAAACTCTCAGATGAATGAGGGTGAAGTTTCTTCCCGCCTGGGTCTTGCGGGTTGGCCGGCGGTTGCTGAGGAAGCAATTATCGCCAGAGATATTTTACTTGCAGACCATGTGAAGAGCCGACTTCATATCTGTCATCTCACTACAAGAGGTGGCGTTGAACTTGTGCGTTGGGCCAAATCACAAGGTATAAATGTGACAGCTGAGGTAACTCCGCATCACTTGCTCCTCACGGATGAATTAGTTGAAAGTTATGATCCTATTTATAAAGTAAATCCTCCGCTGCGTACTCAGTCTGATGTCTTGGCACTCCGCGAAGGTTTAGCTGATGGAACTATCGATATCGTTGCTACTGACCATGCTCCGCATCCAACTGAGGATAAAGAGTGTGAGTGGAGCGCTGCAGCATTTGGAATGTTGGGACTTGAGACAGCGCTATCTGTTGTGGTTAAAACTATGGTCGAAACTGGCGCAATAACGTGGAGTAAATTGGTTGAAGTAATGTCGATTAATCCAGCAAAAATAGGCGGGTATGATCGACAAGGTAAGCCTCTGCAAGTTGGCGGACCAGCAAATATTGTCGTCGTGAATCCGACTGCAGAATGGATAGTGGATCGGGGACACATGGCATCTAAAAGTCGTAATACGCCATTCCACGGAATGACTCTTCCAACTAAGGTTTTACACACAATTTTTGAGGGTGTGTTTGTAGTAAAAGATGCAGAATTAACGGGGGCCAAACATGAGTAAGGCTTTCTTAGTGCTCGATGATGGCGCTATCTATGAAGGACAATCATGGGCTTGCGAAGGTGAAACTTTTGGTGAAGCAGTATTCTCAACCGGAATGACGGGTTATCAAGAGACCCTGACGGATCCGTCCTATCACAAGCAGGTTGTAGTGATGACTGCGCCTCATATCGGTAACACAGGAATGAACAGCGCCGATGCCGAGTCAAGTAAAATTTGGGTCTCTGGATTTGTCGTCAGAAATCCATCACCACGAGTCAGCAATTGGCGTTCAGAAATCTCCCTAGAAGATTCACTTATTGATGCTGGCGTAGTTGGATTGCAAGGGGTCGACACTCGCGCGATCACTAGGCATTTGCGAGATCGCGGCTCAATGAGGGTCGGAATTTTTTCTGGACTTGATTACACCCGCGAGGAAATGGTTGTCAAAGTTAGACAAGCTCCAGTTATGTCAGGAGCCTTTCTTTCGGCTGATGTTTCAACGCCTAAGACTTATGTAGTTCCAGTTCCGGAAGGTGTGACAAGGCAATTTACTGTCGCAGCCTTAGATCTTGGAATCAAATCGGCGACGCCTCGCCACATGTCTAATCGCGGTATTGAAGTCCATGTATTTCCTATCACCGCTACCAAAGAAGAGATTCTGGCAATCAACCCAGATGGTATTTTCCTTTCAAACGGGCCAGGGGATCCGGCCGCAATGGATGATGTAGTGGATCTGGTACGCGAGTTCTTATTAGATTCAATGCCAATTTTTGGAATTTGTTTCGGGCATCAAATTCTTGGAAGAGCGCTCGGATTTGAAACTTATAAATTACCTTTTGGCCACCGTGGCATTAATCAACCTGTAAAGAATCTGCGCAGAGGAACAGTTGAGATTACGGCGCACAATCATGGCTTTGCAGTTTTAGCTCCTGTTGATGGAGAGTTCTCCACAGTTTATGGGCCTGGTTTTGTCAGTCATATCTGCCTGAACGACGGCGTTGTCGAGGGCCTTGAGCTAAGTGAGCGCCCAGCGTTTAGCGTGCAGTACCACCCAGAATCTGCTGCTGGTCCACACGATGCACAGTACTTATTTGACCATTTTGTTGAGATGATGAAGAAAGAGAAGGCGGCGCACCTTGCCTAAAGATTCGACTATAAAAAGTGTATTAGTTATTGGTAGCGGCCCGATTGTTATCGGTCAAGCGTGCGAATTTGACTATTCAGGTACCCAGGCTTGCCGAGTACTACGTGAAGAGGGTATCCGAGTTATTTTAATTAATTCTAACCCTGCAACCATTATGACTGATCCCGAATTTGCAGATGCAACTTATATCGAACCAATCACTGCCGAGATAATTGAAAAAATTATCGCCAGGGAGAAGCCAGATGCAGTGCTGGCGACACTAGGTGGACAGACTGCTCTCAATGCCGCTATGCAACTAGATGCACTTGGAATCTTTGCAAAATACAACAGTAAATTAATTGGGGCAGATATCCCTGCCATTAAACGCGGTGAAGATAGAGATACGTTTAAGAAGATTGTTGCAAAGATTGGCGGGGAATCTGCTCGGTCCGCGATTTGTCATAGCCTGCAAGATTGCTACACGGCAGTTCTAGATCTTAATTATCCGGTAGTGGTTAGACCTTCCTTCACTATGGGCGGATTGGGATCAGGCATCGCTTTTAACCGTGAAGAACTCGATCTTATTGCCGGTGCCGGACTTCGTCATAGTCCTACCACCGAGGTATTGCTTGAAGAATCAATCATTGGCTGGAAAGAGTACGAGCTTGAAGTGATGCGCGATTACAAAGATAACGTCGTCATTGTGTGTTCTATTGAAAATGTGGATCCCATGGGAGTCCATACGGGCGATTCAATAACTGTCGCTCCAGCGCTTACGCTGACCGATGTTGAATATCAAAAACTACGCAATCTTTCAATTGAAATTATTCGCGAGGTGGGGGTGGCCACAGGTGGCTGCAACATCCAATTTGCGGTGAATCCGCTCGATGGAAGAATCATCGTCATCGAAATGAATCCCCGGGTTTCTCGATCTTCTGCGTTAGCCTCAAAGGCAACTGGTTTTCCAATTGCAAAGATTGCTACCAAGCTTGCAATCGGCTATAGCTTGGATGAGATTCAAAATGATATTACGCAAAGCACGCCGGCTTCCTTCGAGCCAACCCTCGATTACATCGTTGTAAAAGTGCCACGGTTTGCTTTCGAGAAGTTTCCAGAAGCTGATCCTAGATTGACGACCACAATGAAGTCTGTTGGAGAAGCTATGGCGATTGGGCGTAGCTTTCCCGAAGCTCTTCAGAAAGCACTTCGCTCGGTAGAAAAGAAGGGGATGTCATTCACGTGGGAAGAACCTTCGCTCTCTTCAGAGCAATTACGAGCCTCGGTTCAAATTCCTACTGAGTTTAGGTTGCAACATGTGCAACAGCTCATGAGTCTTGGCGCAACGGTTGAAGAGCTAAATAGCCTCACAAAAATTGATCCATGGTTTTTGTCTCAAATCGAGTTGATAAATGTAATGGCGAATGAAGTCAAAATGGCTTCTAACCTTGACTCTGAAATTTTAACTAAAGCAAAGAGACTTGGATTTAGTGATCTTCAAATTGCATCTCTTAGAGGAATGTCAGAGGCCGAAGTACGAACACTTCGACATCGGTTAGCTGTACTTCCTGTATACAAAACTGTAGATACTTGTGCTGCTGAGTTTGAAGCGCACACCCCTTATCACTATTCAAGTTACGATCTGCAGAGCGAAGTTGTTCCTCGGACTAAGCCTGCCGTCATCATTCTTGGAAGTGGACCGAATCGAATCGGCCAAGGTGTTGAGTTTGATTATTCATGCGTGCACGCGGCCTTTGCGCTGAAGGACGCTGGATTTGAAACCATCATGATCAACTGCAATCCCGAGACCGTCTCTACTGATTACGACACCTCAGATCGTTTATATTTTGAACCGCTCACATTGGAAGACGTTTTAGAAGTTATCGCAGCAGAGACACTTGCGGGCCCGATTGTGGGTGTAATTGCTCAATTAGGAGGTCAAACTCCGCTCGGACTTGCTCGTGGATTAAAGGAAGCAGGAGTGAACATTCTTGGCACAAGCCCTGACTCAATTGATTTGGCTGAAGATCGCGGTCAATTTGGAAAGGTCCTGGATGACGCACTTCTCGTCGCGCCAAAGTACGGAATGGCCCGATCGTACGAGGAAGCAGTAAAAATCGCGCATCAAATTTCTTATCCTGTTCTAGTTCGGCCCTCATTTGTATTGGGAGGACGAGGAATGGAAATTGTGTATGACGATGAGTCCTTGCGAGGTTTCATTCAAAGAGCTACTGAAATTACGCCAAACCATCCGGTACTAATAGATCGATTCTTGGATGATGCTATAGAAATCGATGTGGATGCTTTGTATGACGGCAAAGAGCTTTTCCTAGCGGGGGTTATGGAGCATATTGAAGAGGCTGGAATTCATTCAGGGGATTCAGCATGCGTCCTGCCGAGCGCATCTTTGAGTGTACGTATGCAGGAGCAGATTCGTGATGCAACTATGCGAATTGCATCCGGAGTCAATGTCCGGGGATTGATCAACATCCAGTTCGCGATTACTCGAACTGGAAATGGACAGGAAGGCAAACTCTACGTTTTAGAAGCGAACCCTCGAGCATCTCGTACCGTTCCGTTTGTTAGCAAGGCAACCGGAAATCCATTGGCCAAGGCGGCAGCGCTAATTTGTGTAGGCCAATCAATCTCGCAATTACGTAAGTCCGGTGTTCTTCCAGCTACAGGTGATGGAAAAGCTCACGGTATATCGGTTAAAGAAGCGGTCTTGCCATGGAATAGATTCCGAAGAATTGATGGCACAGGCGTCGACTCGGTTCTGGGACCTGAAATGCGATCAACCGGTGAGGTAATGGGAATTGCTGATACCTTCGGTGAGGCATATGCCAAAAGCCAGACAGCTGCTTTTGGAACACTACCTAAAAGTGGCAACGTTTTCCTTTCGCTAAGTGAGCGCGACAAACAAGGGGCACTGGGGCCGGCTAAAACACTAGTCAGCCTAGGTTTCACTCTTTACACAACGACCGGTACTCATGACTTTCTACTTGCTGCAGGGGTGGCATCGATTCTGATTCGTAAAAATTCTGATACGACTTCATCTGGGCCTTCAGCTGTAGATATCATCTCTGATGGAACAGTGGCGTTGGTAATTAATACCCCCTTAGGCCGGGGAACTCGACATGATGGATGGCTAATCAGGACAGCAGCAGTACAGCGTTCGATTCCGATTATCACAACAATTGCTGGGTTTAAGGCCGCGGTTTCTGGAATCTCAGAGATGTCGACAAGCTCATTCTCGATTAAGTCAGTTCAAGAGTGGTCTGCATGAGCGCAATCAATGTGCGAGCGATTCAGTGTTCGGCTGAAATCATAAGCAATAAGAAAATTGGCGCTTACCATCACATGGTTTTTGCTGTATCTGATATGGCGCAAAACGCGAGACCAGGAAATTTTGTTGCAATTTCTGTAGGGGGAGAAGCATCCGCTCTAATTCTTAGGCGAGCCTTTGCTATTTATCGATCATCAGATAAAGGTAGCGCCGGCGGTGTAATCGAATTGGTTATTGCCCCACATGGGGCGGGCAGCAAATGGTTGGCAGCACGAGAAGTGCACGAAAAAGTTGACATGGTTGGACCACTCGGAACTTCCTTTGGCATTCCCACCGAACCTGCGCGTGCGCTACTTGTAGGAGGGGGCTACGGCTCGGCTCCATTATTTGGATTAGCTGAAATCCTCAAGGCTCGAGGGTGCCGAGTAGATATGGTGCTAGGTGCTAGCTCGGCTGCCAAAATTTATGCCCCACTAGAAGGAAAGCGTTCTGTATCTTCACTCACCTTGACTACCGACGATGGTTCGGCTGGAATACATGGGCTTGTCAGTGATGCTCTTCCACAGATAATAGAAGAAAATAAATCTGAAATTATTTATTCATGCGGGCCCATGGCCATGTTGGAAGCTATTCAATTGGTAGCAAATAAATACGAGTTGGTTCATCAGGTATCTGTTGAAGAGAGCATGGCGTGCGGAATTGGAGTCTGCATGACATGTGTTGTTCCGATGCGAGGCCCTGATGGTGTTGTGAAGATGTCTCGTACCTGCATCGATGGTCCAGTTATGGATGGTTCAACTGTTGTGTGGGGAAGTAAGGGAATTATTCCGGAAGGTACGTGGGGTGCCTAATGTTTGATTATTCAACCCAATTAGCAAGTTCTCTTCTGCCAAACCCTATCGTCACGGCGAGCGGATGCGCCGGATCGGGTAAAGAACTTGCTCAGTTTTTCCCGCTCCAAGAACTAGGCGCAATCGTCACAAAATCAATAATGTTAAATCCACGTAGTGGGCGTGCTACTCCGAGAATGGCTGAGACTCCAAGTGGAATGCTTAACTCAATAGGACTGCAGGGCCCTGGTATCGATCACTTTCTTGAGAATGACATTCCATGGCTTCAATCACAAGATGCTCGCATTATTGTGAGCATTGCAGGTGAAACTGTTGATGATTACGGAGTATTGGCGAGAAGAGTACGAGCTCTTTCGAATGTCGTTGGTGTTGAAGTAAATATTTCATGTCCAAATGTTGAAAATCGAGGAATGGTTTTTTCTTGCCATCCAGACACGGCTAGGGCTGCGATTGAAAATGTCCGTCGCAATATTGGCGGAGACCTTCCCATCCTTGCCAAACTCTCACCAGATGTGACAGATATTGTTGCCATTGCCCGAGAAGTTATGGATGCTGGCGCAGATGGCCTTGCACTCATTAATACCGTGCTCGGAATGGTGATTGATATCAATACGATGAAGCCGAAATTAGCCCAGAAGACAGGCGGATTATCGGGTCCTGCGATCCGGCCAATAGCCGTTCGTGCCATTTTTCAAGTTCACGCCGCGCTACCTAAAGCGCCCATTATTGGCATGGGGGGAGTGACATCAG